>NZ_JACHFR010000006.1 GCF_014202035.1 Treponema rectale | reverse complement strand
TGGTAATCTTTTGCCCTTCGGGGCTTTAGAATAATCATGGAGAGTTCGATCCTGGCTCAGAACGAACGCTGGCGGCGCGTCTTAAGCATGCAAGTCGAGCGGGATTACGTAGCTTGCTACGTATGAGAGCGGCGGACTGGTGAGTAACACGTAGATAACGCACCCTCCGGACGGGGATAGCCTGTAGAAATATAGGATAATACCGGATGCGAAGTGCAGGGGAAGAGCCTGTACTGGAAAGGAGCTTCGGCTCCGCCGGAGGAACGGTCTGCGGCCCATCAGCTAGTAGGCGGGGTAAAGGCCCACCTAGGCAATGACGGGTATCCGGCCTGAGAGGGTGATCGGACACATTGGGACTGAGATACGGCCCAGACTCCTACGGGAGGCAGCAGCTAAGAATATTCCGCAATGGGGGAAACCCTGACGGAGCGACGCCGCGTGGATGATGAAGGCCGGAAGGTTGTAAAATCCTTTTGAAACCGAGGAATAAGCAGTATAGGAAATGATACTGCGGTGACTGTAAGTTTTGAATAAGCACCGGCTAATTACGTGCCAGCAGCCGCGGTAACACGTAAGGTGCGAGCGTTGTTCGGAATTATTGGGCGTAAAGGGCATGTAGGCGGAAGCGCAAGTCCGGTGTGAAATCCCGTGGCTCAACCACGGGGCTGCGCCGGAAACTGCGTAACTAGAATCACTGAGGGGGAACCGGAATTCCAGGTGTAGGGGTGAAATCTGTAGATATCTGGAAGAACACCAATGGCGAAGGCAGGTTTCCAGCAGATGATTGACGCTGAGGTGCGAAGGTGCGGGTAGCAAACAGGATTAGATACCCTGGTAGTCCGCACAGTAAACTATGTACACTGGGTGTCCGGCCAGGAGGCTGGGTGCCGAAGCAAACGCGATAAGTGTACCGCCTGGGGAGTATGCCCGCAAGGGTGAAACTCAAAGGAATTGACGGGGGCCCGCACAAGCGGTGGAGCATGTGGTTTAATTCGATGGTACGCGAGGAACCTTACCTGGGTTTGACATACACAGGAATCGTATAGAGATATATGAGCGCAGCAATGCGCCTGTGAACAGGTGCTGCATGGCTGTCGTCAGCTCGTGCCGTGAGGTGTTGGGTTAAGTCCCGCAACGAGCGCAACCCCTACTGCCGGTTACCAGCACGTAATGGTGGGGACTCAGGCGGAACTGCCGGCGACAAGCCGGAGGAAGGTGGGGATGACGTCAAGTCATCATGGCCCTTATGTCCAGGGCTACACACGTGCTACAATGGTGGGTACAGAGTGAAGCAAGGCCGTGAGGCGGAGCAAAACGCAGAAAACCCATCGTAGTTCGGATTGAAGTCTGAAACCCGACTTCATGAAGTTGGAATCGCTAGTAATCGCGCATCAGCACGGCGCGGTGAATACGTTCCCGGGCCTTGTACACACCGCCCGTCACACCATCCGAGTCGGGGATACCCGAAGTCGGCAGGTTAACCCGCAAGGGAGGCCGCTGCCGAAGGTATGCCTGGTAAGGAGGGTGAAGTCGTAACAAGGTAGCCGTACCGGAAGGTGCGGCTGGATCACCTCCTTTCTACGAGAAAGGTAATAATGTCCGGTGTACGGACGGCTTTTTAAGAGTACTGAAAGTATTAGAAGCGTTTCTTCCGGGGAAGTCCCTGAACCTGGGGATTTAGCTCAGTTGGCTAGAGCATCGGCTTTGCAAGCCGAGGGTCAGGGGTTCAAGTCCCCTAATCTCCATAAAGAAAGATCTTTGACAGTAACAAGGGAAGGAACAACGAGAAGTTGAAAGAAGGTATAACCGGTACGGACGAGCGAAGCGGTGCGAAAGCTTGAAGGAAGATGCACTGCAGAACGAAAGGACGTACCGGGGAAAGATAATATGGTCAAGCGAATATAGGTCCATGGCGGATGCCTTGGAGCTGGCGGACGAAGAAGGCCGTGACAAGCTGCGAAAAGCCGCGGGGAGGAGCACATATCCCTTGATCCGCGGATTGCCGAATGGGGTAACCCGCACGGAGTGATCCGTGCACCGCACGCCTGAATAAAATAGGGCGGCGGAGTCATACCGGATGAAGTGAACCATCTAAGTAATCCGGGAAAAGAAATCAACAGAGATTCCCTAAGTAGCGGCGAGCGAACGGGGAGGAGCCTAAACCGCATTAAGCGGGGTTGTAGGGCCGCATGGGGATGACCCGCGGAGAGAAAAAACCGAGGAACATATGGGAACAGGCTGGAAAGCCTGGCCGAAGAGGGTGACAGCCCCGTAGCTTAAATGATTCCCGGCTCCGTGATGCGGTACCTGAGTAGGGCGGGGCACGAGAAACCCTGTCTGAATCCGGGTCGACCACGATCCAAGGCTGAATACCTGCCAGCTACCGATAGTGCAGAAGTACCGTGAGGGAAAGGCGAAAAGAACCCCGGTAAGGGGAGTGAAATAGAACCTGAAACCATGGACCGGCAAGATGTCACGGGCCGCAAGGCTTGTGGCGTGTCTTTTGTAGAATAAACCTGCGAGTTACGGTATGCAGCAAGGCTAAGGAATTGAAGTTCCGGAGCCGGAGCGAAAGCGAGTGTGAACAGCGCGATATAAGTTGCATGTCGTAGACCCGAAGCCAATGTGATCTTATTATGGGCAGGTTGAAGCAGGGGTGAAACCTTGTGGAGGACCGAACAGTAATCTGTTAAAAAAGGTAGTGATGACCTGTGATAAGGAGTGAAAGGCTAAACAAACATGGAAATAGCTGGCTCTCCCCGAAATGCCTTTAGGGACAGCCTCATGCAAAGCCACCGGAGGTAAAGCACTGGATGAGCAAGGGGGAGTCAAATCCTACCGAGTTCAATCAAACTAAGAATGCCGGCGGCCAGCGCATGGGAGTGAGACTGCGTGCGACAAGGTTCGTAGTCGAGAGGGAAACAGCCCAGATCCGCAGCTAAGGTCCCAGAATGACGCTAAGTGTAAAATGAGGTACGGATGCACAGACAGCCAGGAGGTTGGCTCAGAAGCAGCCATTCCTTAAAAGAGTGCGTAACAGCTCACTGGTCGAGCACCCGCGCGCAGACAATGTAACGGGGCTAAGCGTCATACCGAAGCTCGGAATTCATACCGTAGGGTATGACTGGTAGGGGAGCATTCCATTAACCCGTGAAGGCATATGCGAGAGCGGTGCTGGAGGAGATGGAAGAGAGAATGCAGGCATAAGTAACGCAAAGACGGGTGAGATCCCCGTCCGCCGAAAACCTAAGGTTTCCTACGTAAAGGCAATCTGCGTAGGGTAAGTCGGCCCCTAAGGTCAGGGAGAAATCCGTAGCCGATGGGAAGACGGTCAAGATTCCGTCACTTTTTTCAGATTCGAGGGCAGGACGCATGAGGCGAAATCCGGCGGGAGAACGGTAGTTCCCGTCAAAGCGTTAAGGTGCTGAGGGGTGCAGGCAAATCCGCATCCTGAGCTGAGACGTAAGCGAGCGGAGAGAAAGTCGAAGTGAAGCGGATGTAGTCAAGGTGCCGGGAAATACTGTCTAAGGTCAGTCTGAAAAGAACCGTACCGGAAACCGACACAGGTAGGAAGGATGAGTAATCTAAGGCGCACGAGCGACCTCGCGTTAAGGAACTCGGCAAAATGCACACGTAACTTCGGAAGAAGTGTGGCTCCGGTTTGAAAGAATTAAGGAGCGGCAGAAAGCAGGCCCAGGCGACTGTTTATCAAAAACACAGCCATCTGCGAACCAGCAATGGGACGTATAGGTGGTGACACCTGCCCGGTGCCGGAAGGTTAAGAGGAGGAGTTAGCCGCAAGGCGAAGCCCTGAATCGAAGCCCCGGTAAACGGCGGCCGTAACTATAACGGTCCTAAGGTAGCGAAATTCCTTGTCGGGTAAGTTCCGACCCGCATGAATGGTGTAACGATTCTGGGCACTGTCTCAACGCGAGACTCGGTGAAATTTATATTCCGGTAAAGAAGCCGGATACCCGCAATTAGACGGAAAGACCCCGTGAACCTTCACCGCAACTTAATATTGGGATCCTGTTCACCATGTGTAGGATAGCTGGGAGGCAGTGAGGCGTGGCCGTCAGGCTGCGCGGAGCCAATGGTGAAATACCAGCCTTGATGAACAGGATTTCTAACCCGTGCCTTGAAGCAGGTGCGGGGACAATGTTAGGCAGACGGTTTGACTGGGGCGGTCGCCTCCTAAACGGTAACGGAGGTGCGCGAAGGTCTCCTCACCCTGGTTGGGAATCAGGGCGCGAGTGTAAAGGCACAAGGAGGCTTGACTGCGAGGGTGACAATCCGAGCAGGTGCGAAAGCAGGTCTTAATGATCTGATGGTTCTGAGTGGAAAGGCCATCACTTAACGGACAAAAGGTACTCCGGGGATAACAGGCTGATTTTCCCCAAGAGTTCACATCGACGGGAAAGTTTGGCACCTCGATGTCGGCTCATCGCATCCTGGGGCTGGAGCAGGTCCCAAGGGTTTGGCTGTTCGCCAATTAAAGCGGTACGTGAGCTGGGTTCAGAACGTCGCGAGACAGTTCGGTCCCTATCTGTTGCGGGCGTTGGATGTCTGAGGGGAGCTGCTTTTAGTACGAGAGGACCGAAGTGGACGAACCTCTGGTGTACCAGTTATCCTGCCAAGGGTAAGTGCTGGGTATCTAAGTTCGGAAGGGATAACCGCTGAAAGCATCTAAGCGGGAAGCCCACCTCAAGATGAGACATCCCTGGGGATTTAATCCCCCTGAAGGATCCGGAGACACTATCCGGTTGATAGGCTGCAGGTATAAGCGCGGTGACGCGTTCAGCCGAGCAGTACTAATAATCCGTGAGGCTTGGCCATATTATCGTTCCAGACTTTATTTCTCTTATGTTGTTCCGTTTCCGGTTCTGCCCGGGCTGCTGCCCCTGAAGGCCGGATTCATGTTACTTGTTTATTAATGCCGGTGGCCATAGCGGAGAGGAAATACCCGTTCCCATACCGAACACGGAAGTCAAGCTCTCCTGCGCCGATGATACTGCTCTTTAGCGGGAAAGTAGGTAGCTGCCGGCTTTTTTTT
>NZ_JACHFR010000005.1 GCF_014202035.1 Treponema rectale | reverse complement strand
TGTCGATACAATTCAACACATTTCTTTTTGTATTCAAATGAATAGCGCATAAAAATACCCCTTTTACTTTTGTCCAGTAAAAGGGGTACATATCATTTTTAGCAGTCCTCTCTTTTAGTTATCGAATTAAACCTAAATTATAGCCTTTTTTCTTTAATTTAAAACTTGGTCAAAACCAGGTATCCGAAACTTTATTTCAATATCTTCGTTTCCAATTACTACCGAAGTTATATCACCTTCATAAAACATTTTTCCTTCATAATTTGTACTTTCTGTACGCTCAAGTGTGTATTCGTAGTCATCATCTGAGATATATGTTAAATAGGCAACTGTTGGAAGTTCTACTTCTGTACCTTCTTCCAGGTTTTTATAATCAGGTAAACTGTTCAAAAGATCTGCAAGTGGTTGATCATATCTAGGATCTTCTGCAACAAAAGTAATTGAATACCCTTGAGGCTCTGTAACTGTTGGTTCTTCAGGGTTACTTGACGGATTTGCACAAGAAAAAAGTACAAAAACCATTACCAAAATACTTAAAATCTTAAAAATCTTCTTCATTCGAATCTCCAAAATTATTTAATAATTTTCTCTGCTGGATGATTCTACATCATTCCTTCTAAATTCCTTTGGGACGCTTTCCTAAAATTCTTGGGAAAATTTCCCAAACAAAAACGGGACTTTTGATGTATACTTGGCGCATGAGCAAAAGTGTTGCTTTAACATTGAAGCATGTTTTTAAAATTGAATTACTCATCATCTATGTGGCAATAATCAATTTTGGATTTTCCATTTATTTTAAGACCTGGTCGAATAAAAAGATTTCGGAACTGGATTCTCAGATGCTCAAAATTCAGCTGGAAGAAAACAGCGGTAATTTTAATCATGATGATTTGATAGAAAAACTCACTTACGATTACACGCCTTTTACTTATTTTGATGAAGAATTAAAAACTGAACTTTCAGAGATTATTGAACTTCTGGAAACAAATCAGAACACAATTGAGCCGATAATCACTTTTCAAAACAACATACACCAGACACAGAACCGCCTCAATCTTGGCTACGACACGCTTTTATACTGCTCTCTCATTCTCATTATGATTGCAGTTTTTCTGATTGTAGAAAAATCCTTTAAAAACAGAATTGACCTTCACCGCCTTAAGGTAATGAGTGAAGAACAGTCTAAAATCAGCCGCAACCTTCACGACGGTGTTGCTCAGGATCTTGCGGCGCTTAAGCTTTATCTTGAAAAAGAAGATATTTCAAAATCAAAGTTTTATGCCCAGCAGGCTTTTAACGAAGTACGCTATATGATTGGAACCACCCACCTGAACCTGAACGAAAGCTTTGAAGAAATTGTAAAAAAACTGGCGGCAACGCTTGAAGCAAACTACAACATTTCAACAAAGGTCTATATCGGTTCAACAAAAATTCAGGATTTAAGCGAAAATGTTCAGATTGAACTTATCCGAATCCTGCAGGAAGCTCTTTCCAACATCAGCCGTCATGCAAATGCCAGTAACGTGGAAATCCGTTTTGTAGATGGAATCGATGACTTCCGCTTTATCATAAAGGACGACGGCAAGGGATTTTCGGAAGAAGAAGTTGAACTTAAAAACAAGCAGAGTGCAAAAAAGCATTACGGCGTTTCAAACATCAAAGAGCGCGTGGAACTTTTGGGCGGTACTGTCAACTTTATAAGCGAGGTAGGAACAACAATTGCAATCACAATTAAAGATTCTGTTCGTTGATGATCATGTGGGCTTACGCGACGGCATGACGCAAATGCTTAAAAATAAAGATTCCTCTTTTGATTTTGTGTGCGCAAGTGATTATGAAAGTGCTCTGGAAACCTTAAAGGAAAACCGTGGCATCAAAATTGTCATTCTTGATTTGAACCTTGACGGCAGAAGCGGACTTGAACTGATTCCCGAACTCAAAAAGCTTTCTTCCGACATTTCAATTTTGATTTACACAATGTTCAATGATGTGATTCATGTTGAAAATTCACTCTTGAACGGAGTTCAGGGCTACATCACAAAAGACGCAACAATTGATGAACTTGCCTCTGCAATCACTACTGTTGCCAACGGAAACTCATATTATAATAAGGCTGCAACTGAACTGATGCAGTCGCTTCTTGTAAAACATGGACGCGAACATTACATCACAAATGATTTGAGCTACCTTTTTGATAACTACAAATCACTTTCCAAAAAAGAGCGTGAAGTTTTTATTCTTCTTTCGCAGGATATGCACGTTGCAGACATTGCCAAAAAGCTCGGCAAATCAGAAAAAACTGTCATCAATCAGCGAACCGAAGTCTATTCAAAACTTGATATAAAAGACAGGCACGACCTTCTTGAAAAAGCAAAACTTCTGGGGCTTATAGTATGAGCGGCAACTTAATAAACAGCAGGTTGCCGGACAAAAACTGGACACCGCGCAGAATAATTTTTACAGTTCTCTTTACCGCCGTCTCAATCGGAATAAATTATCTCGGTTCATTTCTGGCGGGATTAATTGCCTTTCCTCTTTATCTTGATTCAGTAATGACAATTGCGGTAACTGCTTTGTGCGGACTTGTACCAGGCTTAATCTGCGCTTTTGGTTCAAATCTTCTTTTGTTCATTTTTGCACACACGGGAATCTTCTTTTCTGCATGTCATCTTTCTACTGCTTTAATAGCCTGGCTGTTTTTCCGCTCAGAAAGAAAAAATCATCCTAACGAAAAACTTCTTTCCGCAGGCAGCTTTATGTGGGCTGGATTTTTAGCCGCAATCAGCAATTCAATTATCGGAGATTCAATTTCGAACTTTGTGTATGGTGCAAACACGTCAATTCCGCAGGTTGATAACGCAGTTCAGGGAATCTACGTCGTAATCAGAAGCCTGCCGGTTGCTGCATACATAGGCGGCACAATCACAAACTTTGTAGATAAACTTGTAAGTGCTACAATTTGCCTTTTTATTTATAGAGGCGTAAAGATAATACAAGTCAAACATAGCTAGCAGAAGTCCACATCAAGGTTCGAGTACTGCCGTACAGCATACGACAATACTCAGACTGCAAAGGGGATGACCAATAAGTTCAAAAAATGTCATTTTCGGGGTCGACCCGAAAATCTATTTAATTACAATACGTCGAGTCAAGGCACGCTAACGCTTAAAGCCTTGACTTCGCCGTTTTGAGGGTTTGTACTACCCCCTCAATACAAGAGATTGCCGCATCAAGTGCGGCAATAACAAACTGTCGAGCACGGCAATGACTTATACTTATTGGACAGCCACTTACAATTCTACTGTAACTGACGTTTCAAGTCCGGAGAGCAGAGAGTTCACCCTGCACAGAGAGTCTCCTGCAAAATCCGGCCAGGTTTCAATAAAATTGACTGTTTTCTGAGAAGCAAGCAGCGGATCAATTTCTATCCGGAATTCATGCGCACCTTTTCCAAATCTCTTAAGATAGATCCTCCACGGAAACTCTTCACCTATATAAATCGAATCATCTTTAAGCATTCCACCTTCATACAGTCTTGCACAGTTTCCGGTATAATTGATTTCTATAAAGGCATCTTCACTTTCAAAGGCTTCAGTCTTTACGGTAAGTACGAGTTTTTCCCCTTCAGTTTTTTCCGAAGATTCCACAGCAAGTTTTCCAGAAGCACCGGTTTTATAAACTGCAAAACCATTCTCATTGCGTACATACTCAAACCCTGCCGGGATGTTTTCAAATGCAGGATAAACCTTTACTTCACATTCCTTTTCTGTCTCAAAATGAAGCAGAATCTTTCCCTCAAGTTTTTCCTGATAAAGAGCAGCATCAGTAATAAAAATAAATTCCTTTCCGCAGCCGGCTTTTACCTTGTGAGCATTAAGAGCATCATCTCTGGTAAGAGTTATTATTTTTATTCCGGCATCTTCAATCTTATCAAAACAGTACAATGTCTTATCAGCATCAGTAATATCCCTTACAGAAGATTCCCCGGCAAAAAGCTTTCCGGCAGGACGGGCAGCACTGTAAAAAACAAAAGCTTTTTCATTAAGGGAACAAAGTGGAGTTGCAAGAGACCAGGCAAGATTATTCTTTCCCACGGCAAAATTAAATGGAAGGAAGAACATGTCTCCGTCAAAAACATCAACCGCAGTAAAATCCACCCCTGCATCTGCATTCTTTAAAACCACGTTTCTGTGATCAGCCATTTTATATCTGCGCTGATAGTTGTTTACAAATACGAATCCTTTCTTTTTACCGCAGGACTTACATTCAGAATACCTCCATGAAGTCCTCAAGGCAGTAAGATTGTCTGCATCCACAGGATTTTCTTCAGGAATATAAGTATCTGTTCCAGCCATAAATTCACCAAAGTCGTGAAGGAAAAGAGAATAAAGTTTTATTTCTCCGTAAGTTGCATTGGGTTTTCCATATTCACCAAGAGGGGCCCTGAAATCGTAATTCTTTACAGGAAGATCATTAATGGAACCTGTAGAAGTATTTTCTTCAAGAGTCGTAAGCTTTCCTTCAGGATTGCAGCCGCCGTGATACATGTAATAGCCCAGAAGATTACAGCCGCTTCCCATCTTTGCAAGACTCATGCCGCCAATATCTTTTCCACGGGCAACAGGACGTCTCTTATAGGTAACCTGAAGTCCGCCCCCCAGTTCCGCGGTAAGATAAGGAAACTTGTTCATGTCAAAAGTAATGCCTTCTCCGAGACCATAATCACTTCCGATTCCGTGGTCATTTCGCTCATAGGTAAAGACATAGTTTACGCTTGGTTCAATTTCTGTTGCACGGGGATCCCATGGAGCTTCACAGTATCCGCCCATTACAGGAAGAAGTCCGCCGGTAACAGCACCGCCCCATCCTGTTGCAGTATAAAGAGGAACATCAAAGCCGACATCCTTTGCCATCTGAGTAAGACGCTTCATGTGAAGCTCGCCTTCTTCACCCCAGAGACCGCCGCAGTGACCGAATTCATTTTCAATCTGAACTCCGATAATCGGTCCGCCGTCTTTAAGCATCAGCCCCTTTACCTGTTCAAAAGTTTCTTCATACAGTTTCTTTACCTCGGCAAAATAAGCCTCACTGTTCGTACGGGCATCAGGACATTTTTTCAAAAGCCAGTCAGGAAAACCGCCGTTCCTTACTTCCGCATGAACCCATGGTCCAATACGAAGAAGCATGGACATTCCGCATTCCTTAATGACTTCGACAAATTTTCTCAAATTACGGCATCCGCTCCAGTCCCATTTATTTTCTTCTTCTTCATGATGAATCCAGATTACATAACTGCTTATAACGTCAACGCCGCCTTCCTTCATTTTAAGAACAGCTTCTTTCCAGTACTGTTCAGGATAACGGGAATAATGAATTTCTCCCATAACAGGGAACCAGCGCTTACCGTCTTTAAAAAGACTTTTACTGTCAAACGAATAAGATGTCATTTTTTTTACTCCAATATTTTTCTATTCTTTTACGGCACCTGATCCCATTGAAACCATCATGCTTCTCTGAGTAAGAAGGAAGAAAATGATGAATGGAATTGAAATAATCAGGGAACCGGCTGCAAATGTCGTGAACTCCTGTTTCTTATCAGAAACAAAACTGAACAGTCCGATTGCCAGAGTCTGTTTTTCAGGACTGCGGAGAACCATCTTAGGGAAAATAAAATCCATCCATGGCCCCGTAAAGCTTGAAATTGCAAGGAACGTGATTATAGGTTTTGTTACAGGAAGAATTATGGTGCTGTAAATCCTGAAATGACTTGCACCGTCAATACGGGCTGCCTCATCAAGATTACGGCTTACAGTATCCATATAGCTTTTTACCATCCAGGTGTTATAAGGAATGTTACCTGCAACATAAACAAGAACCAGTCCCCAGAGAGTATCCAGTCCGCCTATACGGTTAAGAATTACATAAATAGCAATCATGCCGACGAACGAAGGGAAAATCTGAAGAACCAGAAGGCTCATCATAAGCGTCTTCTTAAACACAAAATGAAAGCGGGAAAATACATAGGCACTGATGGAAGAAATAATTACCGTAAGCAGTGCCGTCCACAAAGAAATCACAAGCGTATTCTTAAACCAGAGCCAGTACTGAGTCTGAGTAAAAAGATACTTAAAATGTTTTAAAGTGAAGGCTCCCTTAAAAGTAAAATGAGTTTCCGGTACAGGTCCTGTATCTTTTACAGTAAAGCAAACACTTACTTTTGAAGGAAAAGCATCAGCATTTGCCGCAAGACCAAGTCCTTCTGTAACATATGCCTTTATAAACTCCGGATCCGATGTTGAACCTTTGTATGTTACCGCCTGAGTTTCTGCATCTGTTTCAGGAGAAAGCCTTATTTCATTTTTCCATTCATTTCCTGCAACAGCCGTATACCATTCACCGGCAGCAGCCCCTTCAACTGTAATATCAACACCAAGCACTTCCCTTCCCTTTAATTCAGAAGCAAGGACAAAAGCCTGTATGTTTCCGGAACCGCGGTAAGAATCAGAGGTTTTATCAAAAACAGCACCATTTTTTTCACTGCCGTCATCAACAGTATATTCTCTTGTAAAAGGAACGATGCTCATGTCAGAAATACCTGAACCTGGAGCAAAAGCACCGGCTACTACATAAACCAGCGGATAAAATACTGCTATGGAAATCAAAACAAATACAACGTAAATAACCGTCTTATTAACAATATTACCTGCACGTGTCATTACAGTTCTCCTTCTTTGTAAGCCTTAGTATTCTTAAACTGATAGATTGCAAACGGCGCAAGTACGACAAAGATAAGTACGGCTATTACCGAAGCAAAATCGTAACGCATAAGATTCATTGTAAGTTTATAAATCCACGTTACCAGAATATCAGTTCCACCGGCCCTGGTTGTCGTCGTATCGGCAACAGTCGGTTCTCCGCCTGTAAGGAAGTAAATGATTCCGAAGTTATTAATGTTGTGGGTAAAGCTCATGATGATAAGAGGCATAGTCTGGAACAAAACAAGTGGAAGAGTAATGTGGCGCATTACCTGAGCATTGTTTGCACCGTCAATGCGGGCAGCTTCATACAGATCCTTTGGAATTGCCGTCATAGTTCCCATTGAGAGCATCATAAAGTAACCGAATCCGGCCCAGAGATTTACGACAATACACATTATCTGGGCAAGAGTTGCATCTCCAAGCCACGGAATTACCGTACCGTGCTTTACAATACCGAGAGCCCACAAAGTTCTGTTAATGGTACCGAAAGTTCCGTTAAGCATGTTCTTCCATACAAGCATCGTTATTACGGAAGGAACTGCGTACGGGAGGATAAAAATAAACCTGAATACCGGAGAAAATCTGATTCCGCTTTCCTGCAGCTGAATTGCAACGATAAGCCCTCCAAAGTAACAGGTAAAAGTAGAAAGCACGGCCCAGACTAAAGTCCATACTGCAATGCGTGCAAATCCTGCAGACCAGCCTGTTCCGCCAAAAATCAGGCTTATGAAATTATCAGCTCCTACCCAGTCTACAGTTTTTGCCGGAGTCAAATGATAAGGCGAACTGTAGTTTGTAAAAGCTACGGCAATACTAAATACCAGAGGAACTACAACAAATATAAGAAGCATTACTACACAAGGAGCAATGCCAAACGTAGGGAATGCGTTGTTAAGGCTCTCCGATATTTTCTGACTGGAATACCTGCCTGTCCTGCAGTAAATTCCATATGATTTTTTTGCACTCCGTACCGAAATAACATACAGGGCAACGAAAATGAAAATAAACGCAAGCACAAGAATTCCGTCAATAAGCATGTATGTAGAATTATCACGATAGCGGGCTGCAAGTTCCGGATGCGGATCTCCCAAAGTAATAAGATCTTTTATCTTACCTGCAATAAAAGGAATGCATCCGATAAATCCGATTTCAATAAGGGCAAAAATAATTCCCTTAAGGTATTCTTTCAAATAAAGCAGATGAGAAAGTCCCATAAAGCACACTGCTGTTCTTGTCACTTTCTTTTCTGAACTGCCGTTTAAAGCCAAAGTCATTGTGTTCCTCCGGAAAAAATTTTAATCACTTAGACAAAATCGTACGGTCACAGGCATTAAGTTCTGTCTGTACATCTGCACCGTCCCAGATGTTTTTTGATGCACTGTCCATGGAAGCCCAGAAAGCAGACATACGGTCAATGGAAGGCATCGGGAATGAATAATCAAGCTGTCTGAGGAATCCGCTGATATATGGACTTTCTACAGCTACATCTATTGAAGGGAGCGCACCGGTAATTTCAAACCTGAGCTGCTGCATTTCTGGAGAAATAAGGAATTTTGCAAAATCAGCAGCTATCTTTTCATGATTAGAAAAAGCACTTACATACATTGCACGGGTTCCGCTGAAAGAAGGAGAAGGAGTATCTTCCCCGGGAAGTGCAGGAAGACTAGCTACACCAAAATCAAGACCGGCTTCCTCAAAACTTTTTACATTCCACAAACCAGTTATATACATTGCAACTTTTCCAGAGCGGAATGAATCATCACAAGTGGCAGTTGTTAAATCCGCAGCAGGAACATCAAGAATCGCACTCCTCATATCCTGAAAAAAAGTCATTCCCTGTACGGCATCCTGAGTATTAAGATATGTATGTTCTGAATCCCGACCGTCTGCACCAAAAAGCCTGTTTCCGTTTTTAGACGCAAAAGTAATCGTATAGTATCCGGAACCTGCATCCATCATAAAACCGTATTTACCTGGATTTTTTGCATTAAACTCCCTGCACCAGTTAAGAAGGCTGCTCCACTTCTGAGGAACATCCTTCTCAGAAATATATTTTTTATTGTAGAAAAGCGCATAAGTTTCTGCACTGACAGGATAACCGAACATAATATCGTTGTACGTAACAGCCTGGGAACAGGAAGCAAGAACCTGTTCCTTTAATCTGTCCGGATCTTCCACGGCAAAAACCAGGCCCATATTATAAAGTTCACCAAGTTTATCATGAGGCGCTGCAAAAAGATCAGGTCCTACCCCTGCAGGAGCATCCAAAGCAACCTGACTTACCGCATCACCAAGTTCTACATTTACAAATTTAATCTTTACATCCGGATGAAGTTCTGAATAAGCTTCCCCCGCTTTTTTTATAAACTCATCCGGGCCGCCTAAAGATTCCCAGACTGTAATGGTAATCCTGCCGTCATCAGTTTTTTTCATATCCGGCAAAGAAAGCCATACAAGGGCAGCAAGAAAAATCACAGAAACAACTATAAACCTTCTGCTCATAATCTCCTCCATAAAGCAGATTTTTTAAATCAACACGTTTATTTTACACGTGTTGATTAAGAATTGTCAAATTTAAAATTATTTTTTTTTATTTCCTGAACGTATGAAAAGGTTTTCCTTGTATTCTGAAAAATTCTGGCATACAATTATAGAAAACCTAATTAAAAATACATGGATTTTTTTTGGAGGCTATATATATGGCGGAAGCAAGCATATCTCTTTCACAGGATGACCTGGATAAACTTTTTAGGGCTCACACTGCTGAAAAAAAAACTTCCGGAATTGTAACTGACTTTTGTGCAAAAATTCGCAAGAATATTAAACGGAATACAGCCAGGGCAGGAGTTACGGCTCCATCTGAAATAACCGGCTGCCGCGTAACCCAGGAAGAAGTTGATTCTCTTTTTAAGACCTGCATCTAAAAAAAATCCCGGAAACCTGAACTGATTTCCGGGAAAGTAATAATTCCTTCTATAAATAAAGTTAAAAAACCTTACTTTGACTGACCGTAATATGCATTAGGTCCGTGCTTTCTCAGATAATGCTTCTGAATGATGTAATCAGGAAGAGGAGCTGCAGCAGGATTAATTGCAAGAGTATTCATTGCCATGTGGCTTACTTCTTCAAGAACTGCCGCATTGTATACAGACTTATCTGCAGTAGCACCCCAGCAGAACGGACCGTGACCGCCTACAAGAACCATGTTTACTTCATTTGGATTAAGCTTAAGTGAACGGAAATGACTTACGATAAGGTTTCCTGTTTCTTTTTCATAATCATTCTGAACTGCTTCCTTTGAAAGATATGGAGTACATGGTACTTCAGTCTGAATGTGGTCAGCATGGGTTGTTCCGAAAAGCGGAACCGGCTTTAAAGCCTGAGCCCAGGATACTGCATAAGTTGAATGAGTATGAATGATTCCGCGGATATTTGCCTTATCTGCAACAGCAAATTCCTTATACAAAACTGCATGAGTAGGAGTGTCAGAAGAAGGCCTCAAGGTTCCTTCGACAACTTTTCCTTCAAGATCAACAACAACCATACTGTCTGCAGTAAGTTCCGGGTAAGGAACTCCGCTTGGCTTTATGGCAAATACACCCAGTGCAGGATCAAAGGCACTTACGTTTCCCCATGTATAAAGGGCAAGATGCTGTGCAGGAATCTGCATGTTTGCTTCAAATGCTTCTTCTTTTAAACTCTGATATTTTGACATTTTTTTCTTACCTCCGTCATTAAAGATTTTCTACGGCAGCTCTTTCTGCAGCAAGTCCCTTCTTATAGTTTTCAAGGAATGCATTGAATCCTTCAACATCTGCAGCTTCCGGTTTTACAGTTTCTATCTTTGCAGATGCAAATACTTTTGATTCAAGATAACTGCTAAGGGATTCTCCGCCTCCGTTAAGGACATAAGAAGCAAGAACTGCCATTCCCCATGGACCGCCTTCACCGGCAGTACTCATTGCACTTACAGGAGTGTGCATTGCAGCAGCCATAAACGGAAGACCGACGCCTTCTGTCTTAAAATAGCCGCCATGTCCCGTAAGACGTTCAAGAGGAACCTTTTCTTCAAAAAGAACATCCATTCCAACTCTGAGGGCTGCAAGAGCAGTAAAAAGCTGGCTTCTCATAAAATTGGCAAGGTTAAGCTTTGCATTCTGAGTGCGGACAAAAAGCGGACGGCCTTCAGTAAAGCCCGTAATGCTTTCTCCGGAAATATAATTGTATGGAACACATCCGCCGCAATCCTTGTCTCCGCTAAGAGCCGCTGTAAGCATGGCCTGATAAAGTTCGCCCTTATCAAATTTGGCACCAAGAAGCGTTGCAGCTTCTCCAAACATCTTAATCCATTTATCATATTCACCGGTACAGTTGTTTCCGTGAACCATGGCAACAGGTTTTCCGTCCGGAGTTGTAACAACATCTATAAGCCCCAGATATGTCTTTGCAAGAGGCTTTTCCAGAACAACCATGCTGAAAATTGAAGTTCCGGCACTTACATTACCAGTGCGTGGTGCTACGGAATTTGTAGCAGCCATACCTGTTCCGGCATCTCCTTCAGGAGGAGCAAGAACACAACCGGCTTCAAGAGTTCCGTCACGGTCAAGCCATGCAGCACCTTCCTTTGTAAGAACACCGGCTTCCTTTCCGGCAGGAAGAACTTCAGGAAGAATTCCCTCAAGTTTCCAGCTGAAATTTTTATCTGCAACAAGATTATCAAACTGAGCAATCATTGCACTGTTAAAGTTTCCTGTTTTGTCATCAATAGGGAACATTCCGGAAGCATCTCCTACTCCCAGAACTTTCTTACCTGTAAGGATCCAGTGAACATAACCTGCAAGAGTTGTAAAGAAAGCAACATCCTTAACATGAGGCTCATTATTAAGTATTGCCTGATAAAGATGAGCAATGCTCCAGCGTTCAGGAATCGGGAAATTAAAAAGCTCAGTAAGGGCTTTTGAAGCTTCACCGGTAATAGTATTGCGCCAGGTTCTGAATGGAACCAGAAGTTTATCGTTTGAATCAAAGGCAAGATATCCGTGCATCATGGCACTGATACCGAGAGCTGCAAGTTTTGTAAGCTTTACACCGTATTTTTCTGCCACATCTTTTTTCATTTCTGCAAAGGCAGTAGAAATTCCGTTATGGATTTCATCCAGTGAATAAGTCCAGATACCGTCTACAAGAGAGTTTTCCCAGTCAAAAGCTCCCCCTGCAACAGGTTCATGCTCACTGTTAATAAGAACAGCCTTAATTCTTGTTGAACCGAATTCAATTCCCAGAACAGCTTTTCCGCCGGAAATTTCCTCGATGATTTTTTCTTTAGTCATAAATCCCCCGTAAAATCAAAAAGTGACTGAAAATTTACTGCAGCCATTTTATGAAAACCTTTTCTTAGATTTTAATCCGTATAAAAATTTCCTTCAATATTAATTTTGAGTTTTCTTTACAGGAATATCAAAAAAAATCACTTTCCGGAGACTGATTTAAGGTATTTACAAAATAAGTTTCTTCCTCTATTTTACCCCTATGGAAGCTACAGTAAAAACAGGTCTGGTTCTTGAAGGCGGTGCAATGCGCGGTCTTTTTACAAGCGGTTGTCTTGATGTATTCATCGAAAACAACATCACCTTTGACATGACTACGGGAGTATCTGCCGGAGCTGCTTTCGGCTGCAACTTTAAATCCCGACAGACCGGAAGGGCATTACGGTATAACCTTAAATATGCCAGAGACAAACGCTACTCCAGCTGGCAGTCTTTCCTGAAAACCGGAAACCTTTTTAATGCAGAATTCTGTTACCATACCCTTCCAGAAAAACTTGACCCTTTTGATTTTGAAACCTACAGAAACAATCCCATGGAATTTTTTGCCGTTACAACAGACATTCTGAGGGGAACTCCAAGATATCACAAACTTTCTTCCTGTAATTATGAAGAGCTTGAACTTATGCGCGCATCTGCCTCAATGCCTCTTGTGTCAGTACCGGTAAAGGCGGAAGGAACCCTTCTTCTTGACGGAGGAATTACTGATTCAATTCCACTGAAATTTTCAGAAGGAGCCGGCTGTAAAAAAAATGTAGTCATACTTACCCAGCCGGAAAACTACAGAAAAAAGCCGTCAAAACTTTCTGCAGTAATGAACATAGCATTAAGGAAATACCCGGAACTTATAAAAGCCATTAAAAACCGCCCCGCAATGTATAATGCCCAGACCGAATACGCATTTCAGGCTCAGAAAGAAGGCAGGGCTCTTGTAATCTGTCCCGAAACCTCCCTTGGAATCAGCAGAACCTGCAAAAATGAATCTGAACTGAAGAGAGTATACAAGGAAGGTCGTAAAGCAGCAGAAAAGAACCTTAACAGAATAAAAGACTTTCTTTCCGCCAGTTAAATTCATTCCTCCAGCTCTTTTAAGGTGAAAATTAAAAAAAATACCTAAATTTCCTATTGACAAACTAGGTAATAGGGATTATATTTTTCTCATCAGGAGATTTCTGAAGCTTTATAACTTTTGAAATCTTAAGCATATCTACAAATTTAAGGAGGCACAGAAATGAAGTTTTATTTTGAAAAATTAGTTCGTGAAAATTTCCGCAACGGCGTCATGTGCCTCTGCTGTTCCCGCTAAGAAAAAATTACTCAATCAACAGATTATTACTCAAATTACGCACAGGCATACCGTACAGGAATGTCTTATGCAAAAAAATTAAACTTTATTCTATATAATGCACAATGATACGGCATTTAGAAAACAGGAGATAAAACTATGGCAGACAAGAAATTACATTTTGAAACATTACAGCTTCACGTAGGACAGGAACAGGCAGACCCGGCAACAGATTCAAGGGCTGTACCTATTTACCAGACGACTTCTTATGTATTCCACAATTCAAAGCATGCAGCAGACAGATTCGGACTTGCCGATGCAGGAAACATTTACGGCCGCCTTACAAACTCAACCCAGGATGTTCTTGAAAAACGCATCGCAGCCCTGGAAGGTGGTGTTGCAGCCCTTGCCCTTGCTTCAGGAGCAGCAGCAATTACTTACACGATTCAGGCCCTTGCTCAGAAAGGAGATCACATCGTAGCTCAGAAAACCATTTACGGAGGAAGCTACAATCTTCTGGCCCATACTTTAAGTCAGTTTGGTATCGAAACAACTTTTGTTGATGCCCATAATCTTGCAGAAGTAGAAGGAGCCATTAAAGAAAATACGAAAGCCGTTTACCTGGAAACCCTGGGAAATCCTAACTCAGACATTCCTGATATTGATGCAATCAGCGCAATAGCCCATAAACACGGTCTTCCTGTTGCAGTAGACAATACCTTCGGAACACCTTATCTTTTCAGGCCGATTGAACACGGGGCAGACATCGTAGTTCATTCTGCAACTAAGTTTATCGGAGGACACGGAACCACACTGGGAGGCATAATCGTTGATTCCGGAAAATTTGACTGGAAAAAATCAGGAAAATACGCTCCTATTGCAGCACCAAACCCAAGCTACCACGGAATCAGCTTTGCAGATGCCGTAGGACCTGCAGCATTCGTAACATATATCCGTGCAATCCTCCTGAGAGACCAGGGAGCTACAATTTCTCCGTTCAACGCCTTCCTTCTTCTTCAGGGAACAGAAACTCTTTCTCTTCGTCTTGACCGTCATGCAGAAAACACGAAAAAAGTAGTTGAATTCCTTAAAAACCATCCTAAGGTTGCAAAGGTAAATCATCCTTCCCTTGAAAACCATCCGGATCATGCCCTTTATCAGAAGTACTTTCCAAACGGAGGCGCTTCAATCTTTACATTTGAAATAAAAGGCGGAAAAGAAGCTGCATGGAATTTCATAGATCATCTTGAAATCTTCAGTCTTCTTGCCAATGTTGCAGACGTAAAGTCTCTTGTAATACACCCGGCAACCACAACACACTCTCAGCTTACAGATGAAGAGCTGGCTGACCAGGGAATCACCCAGAGTACGATACGCCTTTCTATCGGAACGGAACATATTGACGACATCATTGCAGATCTTGAAAAAGGATTTGCAGCAGTATAAACCGTTACAGGTGCGCAGTCACATTTAATGCAGTTTAATACGCTTTAATGTATTAAACTGCATTTTTTTACAAAAAAACTATCACCATAAACCTTAATTTTTCTTGACAAATATTTATGCCGAACATAGAATAAAACCATGGACTTAAGAACAGTATTAACACCAGAAACAGTAGATCTCCATCTGAAGGGAACTACAAAAGAAGAGATTATCGACGAATTGCTTGACATCCTCGTTAAAGCAGGAAAAGTTACAGATAAAGCTTCTGCAAAAGAAGTTGTACTCGACAGAGAGCGCAAGATGTCTACAGGTATGAAGCACGGCATCGCCATTCCTCACGGAAAGACAGATGCAGTTTCTGACCTTGTTGCATGTATCGGTATTTCAGACAATCCTGTTGATTTTGACAGTCTTGATCAGGAGCCATGCCGTATCTTTATCATGACTTTATCTCCTGTAAACAAGACAGGTCCTCACCTTCAGTTCCTTGCTGAAGTAAGCCTCCTCTTTAAATCAGCAGACAAACGTGCTCAGATCCTGAATACACAGGACAAAGCTGAAATCATTAAGATTTTAACAGAGTAGTTTCTGGCACAGAGAAAGAGAGCCTGCCTGACGTGGCGGGCTTTTTTTATTTTAAATCGTATAAAAAAAATCCGGCCGTTATAATAAAACAGACCGGATTTCAGAAACTCAGGTTTCAAAAATTAAATTCAGTTTATACAATCAGTAAGTACGTGTTTCAAGCACTTCATCAACATTAGTTATGTCGTAAAGAGATTCCTTAACGTTCATAATCTTTTCAGGTTCAATGCCCTTTTCTTTCTGATCAATGATATTCTTTACAAGAGGTCCGTGCATAGGATTGCATTCAACGTCACAGTTTATTACCCCCTGCTTTACAAGTTCCAGGGCACGTCTTCCGGCATCAAAAGAAATTATTATAATATCTTTACCAGGTTCCTTTCCGGTTTCGCGGATAGCTTCAACTGCACCGATAGCCATGTCATCATTTTCTGCATAAACAACATCAATCATGTCAATTCCAATAGAAGCAATGATTTTTTTCATTGCAATATAACCGCCTGACTCACTGAAGTTACCGTTATCAAATCCTAAAAGCTTCCATTCCGGATGATTGCGCAGACCTTCTTCAAGCCCCTGTGTACGTCCTTTTTGAGCAGAAGATCCCTTAGTTCCCTGAAGGTGAACGATAAAAGTACGTTCTTTTTTCCATTCAATTTCTTTAAGATAGTTTTCAAGCCAGTTTACTGCATTACGGCCTTCTCCGACAAAGTAGCTTCCTACCCAGCATTCATACAGGTTTGAATCTGCACTGATCTGTCTGTCACAGAGAATTACCGGAACATCAGCTTCCTTTGCTTCATGAAGAACTTCTTCCCATCCGTCTTCTACAACAGGTGCAATGACAAGATAGTCAACCCCGTCATCAAGAAGCTTTCTGATTACTTCTATCTGAAGATCACGAC
Organism: Treponema rectale; assembly: GCF_014202035.1. Lineage (NCBI taxonomy): Bacteria > Pseudomonadati > Spirochaetota > Spirochaetia > Treponematales > Treponemataceae > Treponema > Treponema rectale. Next base: position 105,428 of record NZ_JACHFR010000005.1, on the reverse strand, counting down.
TTCCGTTACAGTCATGCATGTCAAGAATATATCCCGAGTCTTTACCAAATGCCTGTTCAAAAGATTCTGTGTTTGCAATGCGCCATGCTGATTCATGACCGGCCTGAACGAAACCGACGATAAGATCCTGTTTCTGACAGCCTGTAAACATAACGGCAGCTGCAGCGAGAGCTCCTAAAACAGCTGAAATCTTTTTCATCAAATTCCCCCTGAAAAAAAATAATCTATATCATAATATCAGTTTATAAGCTGTAAGTCGAGTTTTTACATGTAATTTCCGCAATATGACGCTCTGAGGCAGTCATTCATTGTATAAATATGCAACTTTACCCCAAAATAATTGATAAAAAATACATAAATCATTATAATCCCCTAATTATGATGAATCCATTAGCACAAGAATTAAATGACCTTCTTGCAGGAACAACACCTGGAGAACTGCTTTCTGATTTAGGACAGCGTCTTTACTTTCCTAAAGGAATTATAGCTCAGAGCGGAGAAGCTAAAAAACTCGGTAAAGTTGCAAACGGAACTATCGGAATGACCGTAATCAACGGAAAACCGGCCATACTTCCTTCCGTACGCAAATATGCACCGGAACTTCAGAGCGGAGAACTTGTTGCATATGCTCCTACAGCCGGAAATCCTGATCTTCGTGCCCTTTGGAAAGAAGAAATGTTAAAAAAGAATCCGGGGCTTGAGGGTAAGTCAGTTTCTCTCCCGGTACTGGTTCCAGGGCTTACGGCAGGAATTTCTTATCTTGCAGATCTCTTCCTTGACGAGACAAAAGGGCTTGTTGCTGCAGATCCATCATGGGACAACTACGTGCTTATCGCAGGAGCAAGACGCAATGCTCCTTTCGTTCAGTTTCAAATTTTTAAAGACGGAAAATTCAATGTAGACGGACTTGAGGAATGCCTCAGAAAACAGGCAGAAACAGGTTCTGTCCGCGTAATCCTTAACTTTCCGCAGAATCCATCAGGATATTCACCGACAAAGTCTGAAGCTGCCCGTATCGTAAGCATTATCAAAGACCTTGCAGAAAAAGGTACAAAAGTAATGGTATGGTGCGATGACGCTTACTTCGGCCTTAACTATGAAAATGACATCTATCCTCAGTCTTTATTTGCAGAACTCTGCGATCTTCACGAAAATGTTCTTGCTGCTAAAATTGACGGACCTACAAAAGAAGACTTTGCATGGGGATTCAGATGCGGCTTCATCACATTCGGCGGTAAAAACCTTACTGACACACATTATGACGCCCTTGTAAAGAAACTCATGGCTGCCATCCGCTCTTCTGTTTCCTGCGCATCTACACCTCCACAGTCAATGATCTTCAAGGCTTACAGAGACGGAGACATTCAGACAGAAAAAATCGAATTCCGTAAAGTTCTTGAAGCAAGATACAAGCTGGTAAAAAAATTCGTAACTTCGCATAAGAGTACGGCAATTTCTCCTCTTCCATTCAATTCAGGCTATTTCATGGCATTCCACCTTGATACTGTTGATGCAGAAGAACTCAGGCAGAAACTGCTGACAGAAAAGGGAATAGGAACAATTTCTATTGACTCCCATACCCTTCGCGTGGCATTCTCAAGTCTTGATGAAGAAAAGATTGAGACTGTTTACCAGGCAATTTACGACACAGCTGATGAACTTGCAAAAGCTTAAGTTTTTAATCATCCTTATGACTGCAGTACTGACATCCTGCAGCCGTAAGGCAAATGACTATCTTGTTATATGGACTGATACTCCTGCCCTTGCCTCTTTTGCAGAAGATTTTAATGCAACCCACAAAGATTCAAAGGTTGTAATCGTTTATAAGGAAAAAGCAGCCAGTTCCCTTCCGCCTTCAGCAGATGAACTTCAGCCGGATATTGTAATTGCAAGCTGGCTCATGAATTCTACCATCCGCCGGAATTTTGCATCTCTGGACTTTATGTTTAAATCAAAGCTTCTCAACAGAGATGACTTTTATCCGCAGATTCTGGAATACGGCATTATTGACGAAAAGCAGTACCTGATTCCCCTGAGTTTTAATCTTCCGATGATAATCTATTCAAATTCAAATGAATACATGCTTCAGGACGAACACCTGCTTACCCTGGACAGAATGGAAGAAATATCTGCTGCCTACAATGCAAAAAACAAAAGTGAAGCCTATACAGCCATAGGATATGCCCCGGGCTGGGACAAGGAATTCCTGTATGAAGCAAGCAAACTCCAGGGAGCTGACTATGCGGAACGGGGTAAAAGCTTTATATGGAATGAAAAAGCCCTTAAAGATACTATCCGCAGAATGAAAGACTGGACTACTAAGTTCAATACAGATTCTACTACAGAGAAAAACTTTCAGTTCCGCTACCTTTTTATGCCGAAACACAGGCAGGTAAGCACGGGAAGATGCCTCTTTGCTTCAACCCGCAGCGACAAATTCTTTGCCCTTGATGAGAGTCAGAATGAAGGACTGAATTTCAGGTGGCTTGCATCTGATGACAAAATTCCTATAGAAGACGACATTGTCTGCATAGGACTTTATAAGAAAACCCGGCATACAAGAAAAGCTGAGATTTTTATAAGCTGGCTTCTTAATGAAAAGACACAGAAACACCTGCTTGAACGCAAGCTTACAATGAAGCTTGATACCTCAACCTTTGGTCTTGCAAACGGTTTTTCTTCGATAAAGGCAACTAACGAAAACATTTATCCGGTTTATTACAGACAGCTTTTAGGAAGCCTTCCCGGAGAAAAAAACCTTGTAATGCCTGACATTCTGCCATACAGATGGGACAGCATTAAAGAAAAAATAATCCTTCCGTATCTTGAGGAATGTGTAACTACTGATTCTAAAAAAGAACCGGCCTCCCTTGAAGAAAGAATAGAGAACTGGAACAAGCAGTTCTACTAAAAAATAAGCAGATTTACTTAATATATGGTATAATAATACCGATACTAAATATGACGAGGATACGCTTATGTTTAGTAACGGTATTAATTTAAACGCATCAAGCTATAAATCTCTTTTCAGTTCATCAGGAGGAATCCTGAATGTTCCTGTAAACCCTAATGCCGTTATTTATTCTCAGTTTGATTATGTACATGGAATTGCTGCTGACAACGGTCAGAGAGGCGTACCTGTAAGCCGCGTAAGTATCCTGAACACTCTTATAAACCAGCTTGTCAACATGAAAAAGACACCGGCTTTCTCAAAGGAAGAAATAGGCGGAATGAATGACGAGCAGAAAGATGCCCTCATAAAACAATACCAGCAGCAGATTCAGACAGAAATAGCCGCTGCAGCCCAGGCACAGACAGGAAGCTACGGTCTTGCAGGAATAATGCCTGAAGCAGGTGCCGTTATTTCTTTAAGCATCTGACTTCAAAAATTTTACAGTTCTATTTTATTTCCACAAAAACCACAACAGTACAGCGTAAACGGCAGCCATTATGACAGCTGCGGGAAGAACATTTTTTACCCAGTCCAGAAGTTTTATTTCGCAGTTTTCTTTCTTCAGCACAGAAAGAGCTGACTGCATGGTTAAAGAAGTAAAGGGAGTAAAGCCTGTTCCGATACAGCTTCCCGCAACCATTGCCGCAGCAAGAATGTTTCCGGAAAAACCATAGGAATTAGAAACAATACCGATTACAGGCATCAGCAGTATAAGGTAAGGAACAATATCAAGGAATGCACCTGCAAAAACAGAAACTACGAATACAATAACAAATATACGGAGTCTCGAAGTTCCGCAGTGACTTACAATAATTCCCGCAAGGTCATCAAAAACACCGCTCTTTTTTAATGCGCCGGCAACGATAAAAATACCGATCATATAAAATACAGTATTCCAGTCAAGGTTTTTCAGGAAATCAAAAAATTCGGCAATAGTTTTTTTCTGAAAAAGATAAAACCATGCAAGTCCGAAAATAGCAATTATAAGAACGGCAAAGCCCGAAACATATATAAACCTGATGGGGGTCATGGAACAGGCAATAAGGACTGCAACTGTTAATGCTAAAAGCAGGACCGGAACAAGACTTACAATCCTTACTCTGGCCACAAAAAACTCCCCCTTTACCGTCCTTGAAAAATACAGGCCAAAAAACAGCGCACCGGCTAAAAGAGCAGCCTGTGCGATAAAAAATAAAGAAACTTTTCCTGAAACAATAAAAAAATGAAAGAGTGCCATTCCTGAAAACTCAGAAAACAGAAAAGAAGCAGGAGAAGCAAAATAAAAAGCACTTCCTTCAAGAGAACATACAGCTGCTACAGAAAGAAGAAAAAAAGCCGGATTAAATTTCAACTGCCGGCTGAAGGAAACAACTACAGGAGCCATTACAACTAGAGCCGGAAAAGCTCCGATAAATGCAGAAAGAAGACCTGCAGAAATAAAAACAAGAACCATAGAAAGAGCAGGAATTCTTACGGTCCCCAGCAGTAAAGATGAAAGTTTTTCCGGTACTTTTGAATACACCAGAAGTGCAGTCAAAATCATCACTCCTGTGTATATCATCAGAAGATTCCACTGAACGGCTGTTCCTATACTGTAAGCAAAGGCATACAGCCTCATGCCTGTCATGTCATCCATTGCAAGTATGTCTTTTGGAAGAACAAAAAGTTCTCCCGGAAAAATCATTCCCAAAAGAATTATAATAAATGCGGCCAGAGTAGAAAAATAAACCCGGCGGCTTCTGAAAGCAACTGCCAGTACATACATTACGGCTGCAATACACAGGGCAGCCCACTTCATCTGCATGATTTTCTCCTGAAGATTAAAACTAATAGAATCAATAAAAATACTATACCAATACCGCCCATTATTTTCCATAGAGGCAGATCATAAGGACTTAATCTTATTCCGGTATAAACTGAAGTAAAACCAAAGAAAGCAAACAGTACTGCGGAAAGTATTTTTATAAAAAAGGAAGAAAAATTCTTTTTAAGAAGAAGTCCGGCTGCAAGACCGATCATGTCTGCAAGAAAAAGTCCTGCTGAACAGGCTGCCCACACGAAAATGCACAGTTTTAAACCTTCATTTGCGCCAAAAGTGAGGGCTGCAAACTGAGTCTTATCCCCAAATTCTGCAATCATAAAACTGAAAAAAACAGCAGCAGCTGCTACTGCGGATTTTATTATTTTTTTATTTTCCTCATCTTCATCACTGCACAAAGATGTAACTGAAAAAAATAAAAACAAAATTCCGGCAGAAAGCTTTACAATCCATAAAGGTATGAGACTGCCTGCAAAAGATCCCAGCATAACGGCCAGTGCATTAAGAACAAGAATCGCAGCACCGGTTCCGCAGACTATATCACGAACTTTATATTTTGAAGAAAAAGCAACAAGAAGCAGCTGTGTTTTATCTCCCATTTCGGCAATAAAAACCGTAAGCAGAATTGTAAAAAATTTAAAAACCATACTAACCTCTCAAAAAAAATTATTTAAAATACCTGGCCGTAAGGGCATCTGCCAGAAACTGTGCCTTTCTGAATGTTTGAAGCATGAGCGGTACAAACAGAGGAATAAGTATTTTTATTTTCTTAAAACCTTTAGCATTTGAAAAGGTTCCCCGGACAATCTGTGTTTTAATTATTGCAGAAAGTTCATCTAATAAAAGCGGCATGAACCTGAAAATTATTCCCGTAACAAGAACAAGATATCTGACAGGAATTCCAATTTTTGCAAAAGGAAGAAGAAGTCCGGATAGTCCGTCAAGAATTTCCCTCTCGCTTGTGGAACTGATAAAAGTTGCAATACAGGTTACGGAACAAAGGGCACGTATTAAAGTTTTTACTGCAAGAAATATTTTGTATTCAGAAAGAACAAAAAACTTCCATCTGAATATTTCTTCATCTCCAGTATGTACGGGATAAAAAACAAATTCAAGAATAAGGAAAAATAATATCAGCGGAAGAAGTTTCTTCAGCGTTACAAAAACTTTTCGTAATGGAAATGAACTGAGTTTTGCATAAATAAAATTCATACAAAGCATAAGTGCACAAAGCCCCACCGACTGAACCGCAAGAGAAACGCAGAATATAGACAGAAATAAAAAACTCTTGAGCCATGCAGGCAATGGACCGATTACAGAAGCCGGAACTTTAGCCGGAGCAGAAAGCGCCCCTGTAAGTTTTTGAATTGCAATAAGAAGCCCTGAACTGGAAGAAGCTTCAACAGGCTTTAAGTTTTCGCTGCAGACAGTTTCTGCTTCATCAGATTTTTTTTCCGTAAGTTCAGACCACAAAAGATGTGTATCTGCAATATCCGCTTCTTCAAGTCTGTGCGTGCTGAAAAGTACAGTCTTTCCTTCGTCAGCAAGTTTTCTCATTGCAGAAAGAACTGTTTTTCTTGAAACACCGTCAAGGGCAGAAGTAGGCTCATCAAAAATAAGAACATCTTTATTAAGGGCAATGATTCCGGCTATAGAAAGCTTTCTTTTTTCTCCGCCGCTTAAATTAAAGGAAGATCTGTCCGCATAAGTTTTATAATCAAGCCCTGCCATCGCCATTGCATGCTTTACGCAGCTTACAAGCTTTTTTCCCCTTACTCCTGAATTTGCCGCACCAAAAGCTACATCGTCAGCAGCATAACGTTCAAATAAGGCTGCTTCACTTTCCTGAAGGGCAAGAGCCGGAATACATTTACTTTCTATTGTTCCTGAAGACGGCTTCTTCAATCCTGCAAGACATTCAAACAGAGTTGACTTACCGCAGCCTGACGGACCTGTAAGGGCAGTAAGAGTTCCTTTTTTTAATTCGAATGAAAGATTTTTAAATACATCATATCCTTCATAACTGAAGGAAAGATTTTTTACTTTAAGGAATGTTTCTTTTGTTTCTGCAGGCTTTTCTTTTTTTATATCCTTTAATGAATATTTATCAAAAAGCATGTCATGTATTTCAGATGTGTTCTTAAAGTCCTGACTTGAACCGTCAAATATTTTTTTTCCTTTATCCAGCACAATGACACGGGAAGCAGCAAGCACTTCATCTTCATCATGTGTAACGTGAATTACAGTATGACCTTTTGCATTCCACTGACGGATAAATTCAACAAGTTCTTCCCGGGCATGAGGATCAAGCATTGCAGTAACTTCATCCAGTATAAGAAGGGATGGAAACAGTGCAAGAATTCCGCTGAAGGCAAGACGCTGGGTCTGTCCCAAAGAAAGTTCAAAGGTCCGGTTAAGAGCCTTGTCTGCAATTCCCACAACCGTAAGGCACTCAATGGTACGAAGTTCAATTTCTGCCTTTGACATATTAAGATTCTGGGGACCGAATGCAGTATCCCGTTCTACGATTCCTGCAACAATCTGTTCCTTAGGCTGCTGAAACACAATCCCCGGAAGAAGATTTTTTTCTAAAGAAAGCTCTCCAGATTCAGGCTCAATAAAACCTGCAATCATACGTGCAAGAGTTGATTTTCCTGAACCGTTCAACCCTGCAAGTGCAATGTATTCACCGCTATTGATTTCAAAACTTATATCGTTAAGGGCTTCTTCCCTGCTTTGAGGATATTTGTAATGTACGCTCTTAAGGCTTACTAAAGACATAGAGCACATTCTACCTTTTTTAGGCAACTTCTTCAATTTGAAACGTAATATAACCATTTCCGCTGCAGGTCATTATTTTCTTGACAGAATTTTCCGGGGGGGGGGTACACTTGTATAGATAAATTTTATTTTCAGGAGATGAGTATGAAAAAATTTATTGCATTGGCAATGGGAATGGCTCTGGCTGTAAGTTCAGTTACAGCAGAAAAGAGTTCTACAATCGGCGTAAGGGGAGACCTTTCTTTCAGCGTCGGCTCAGAACTTGGCAGCGACATGAAGGATGCCCTTGTAGTTGATTTAGATCCGACAACTGAAGTCGGCGGAGGAGTAACTCTTCTTATTAAGAATACATTCTCCAACAACATTGTACTTCAGGGTGAATTCGGTTTTGCTCACAATGTCGTAGGATTTGAAGGAGACGGTGTTGAAATAACATTCAGCTGCAACACCTTTAACATCGCAGCCCTTTTCGGCTATGACATCCTTCTGGCACAGAATACAGTAGCCCTTACTCCGTTTGTAGGAATCCAGTCAGGAATCATTCTGGGAGACTGTGATTCAGAAGTTAAATTTGGCGGTACTACTCAAAGCGACAGCGGCTCTGTAGACACCATTGCCCTTTCAAGCCTGCTGTTTGGCGTTGAAGCTCTTGTAAGTGTAGGTCCGGGACACATCGTACTTGACGGCCGTTACAATTTAGGACTTTTCCCGGTTATGGATGACAGTAGTGAAATTGCAACATTCAGAGCACTTCAGCTTAGTGCCGGATATTCATGGAAACTGAATTAATATAAAATGCAAAGAGGGGATGACCAATAAGTTTACTTCCTAGTGTATAGAACTAGATGTGTTTCAGCATGAGTCATTGCCGTGCTCGACAGCCTGTCATTGCCGCACTTGATGCGGCAATCTCTTGTATTGAGGGGGTAGTACAAACCCTCAAAACGTCGACGTATTGTAATTAAATAGATTTTCGGGTCGTGCCCGAAAATGACATTTTTTGAACTTTTTGGTCGTCCCCATAACATCATCTTGCAAACTTATCAGTCAGTAATGACATTTACTTTTCAAACCACAGTTTTTTCTGTAAACTTACGCTATTATGGTAATCGCTTCTATTGATATGAAAGACGGACACGTAGTCCAGCTTAAAAACGGAAAAGACCTCGTACTTCAGCGTGATGATGCACAGGCGCTCATTGAAGATTTCAATATGTACGGGGAAGTTGCAGTCATTGATCTTGATGCTGCAATGCGCAACACAGACGAAAAAGGAAATACTCCAAATACAAAACTTTTAAAATCCCTTCTCCATAAAGGCAATGTTCGCGTCGGAGGAGGAATCCGTGATGTAAAAAAAGCAAGGGAACTCATTTCTCTTGGTGCAGAAAAAGTAATCATCGGTTCTGCTGCATGGAATTCTGAACGCACCAGTGACAGTGATCCTATACTTAATACACAGTTCCTTGAAGAACTCTGCAATGCCATCGGAAAACAGAGGGTAATCATTTCTGTTGATGCAATTAACGGAAAAATTGCAGTAAAAGGCTGGAAAGAAACTGTAAACATAAGCCTTATTGAAGGAGCAAAAGAAGCTCAAAAATATGCCTCCGAACTTCTGTTTACCTGCGTAGAAAAAGAAGGCTGCATGCAGGGAACTGACATGGAACAGGTAAAGGCTCTTCGTGAAGCAGTATCCTGCCGCGTTGTTGCAGCCGGCGGAGTAAATTCCCTCGAGCAGATTTCTGCCTTAGAAAAAATGGGCTGTGACGTTCAGCTGGGAATGGCACTTTATACAGGAGCCGTAAGCCTCAAAGACTCGTTCATAAGTTGCCTTGACTTTGAAAAAACAAACGGAATGATTCCTGTAATTGCACAGGACGAAAGAAGTTCTCAGGTAATGATGATGGGCTATGCAAATAAAGAAGCCTTTGAAAAAACTTTTGCGACAAAAAAACTCACTTTCTTCAGCCGCACCCGTAACTGTCTGTGGACAAAAGGAGAAACCTCAGGTCACTTCCTTGAAGTTGTAAAACTTCGCGCTGACTGCGACAGAGATACGGTTCTTGCAACAGTTCGTCCTATAGGCGGTGCATGTCATACAGGAAGCTGGACTTGCTTCGGCAGTGATCCTGATGAACGTTCAACACTGGAAAGACTTTACGGAACAATTGCAGAGCGTTTTGCCAATCCAAAACCTGGAAGTTATACGGCAACACTTAACGACAAGCGTGTACGTGAAAAAGTAATGGAAGAAGCAGAAGAACTTACAGATGATGCAGAAACAAAAGAAGACATTATCTGGGAAGCAGCAGATCTCCTCTACTTTGTAAGCGTTCTGATGTACAAGGAAGGCGTTAACTGGCAGGACGTATACAACGAACTGGATAAACGTCATAAAGAAAAATAAATTTCATTAAATACGTCGAGTCAAGGCACGCTAACGCTTAAAGCCTTGACTTCGCCGTTTTTAGGTTTTGTATTAAACCCTAAATAAAAAAAATGGTTCCGGCGGAAAAACAAAACCTTCTGTCAGAACCATTTTTTTGTACCGTTTTTATTCATGAAGCTTAAAGTCTACATCATCATCAATAATCTCAAGCATTATTGTTGCAAATACAGGATCAAACTGACTGCCCCTTCCCTTTTCTATCTGTTCCCTTACAACGGACTGAGTAAGATGACGGCGGTAACTTCTGTCTGAAGTCATTGCATCATAAGCATCTGCAACTCCGATAATTCTTGCAACTTCAGGAATACCTGTTTCTTTAAGACCGTCTGGATATCCCCTTCCGTCCCAGCGTTCATGATGCCATCTTGCTCCTACCACAACTTCAGGAACAGCAGTAATTGACTTGAGAATTTCGCTGCCGATTACAGGATGAGTCTTTATGACTTCAAATTCCTCACCAGTAAGTTTATCCGGCTTACTTATAATTGAATCAGGAACACCTATCTTTCCTACGTCATGAAGAAGTCCGGCATAGAAAATTCTTTCAAGTTCAGCTTCTGACTTTCCGGCTTTGCGGGCAATCATCACTGCATATTTTGATACACGGTTTGAATGACCGTTGGTGTACTGATCCTTTGCATCAATTGCTACAACAAGAGCAGAAATTACCTGGCTGGTAAATTCTTTATTTCTTTTCTGCTCCCTTACAATATCTTTATAACGGTAAAAAATCAAAGCTGCCGTTGCGAGTACGATTATTCCTCCGATAAGAAGCCTGAACCACAGCAGATTCCATATATACGGTTTCTTTATAATAGTTACAACGTAAGAAGGTAAACTCTTTACTTCATCTCTTGTCATCGCAAACACAGTAAACTTGTAAGTACCGTGGGGGAGGTTTGTATAAGAAACATTCCTTTGAGTTGTCCACTCTGAAAACTTTGAATCATACCCTTCAAGTTTATAACTGAACTTTACCTGCTCTGAAGAAATAAAACTCAGCCCCGTAAACTTAATACTCAGACGCTTACTGTCAGGACCAATTTCCACAGGAGAGCCGTCATAAATAAAGTTTTCATCATCAATGCTTATTTCCTGAATCTGAACAATTGGAGCTTTCGTATTTGCCTTTCCACGGACAGGATCATAAAAAGCAACTCCGTCCACAAGAGTAAACCATAAACGTCCGAAAGAATCCTTTGAAGACTTTGAAGTCGAAGTTACTCCGGCAGTTACAATTCCGTCTGAACGTCCGTAAAATTTTGAGAAGATCGAATCATCCTTTCCGTTAAATACATTTTCAAAATCCCTGTAATGTACAGAAAAAATTCCCTTATTGGACGTAAACCATACAGTTTCCGTATAATCAATCAGTGCCTGAAAAACTCCGTCCGTACCAAGTCCGTTTCCGGAATTAAAATTATAAATCTTCAGGCTGCCGGAATCTTCTTTCATAACAGAAAGACCTGTACCGGTACAAATCCACTTCTGCCCCGGAACTGGTTCTGAAATCTTAAAAATAATGTTTCCTGCAAGTCCGTCTTCTGTTGTGTAAGTTTTTTTTATTTCATAAGTTTTTGAATCAACAACAAATATTCCGCCGCCGTCCGTTCCGCACCATACGTTCCCCTCAGAATCTTCATGGAGTGTCATAATAAAATCAGAGGAAACCTCAGAACTTTTCTGAATGGTTATAATTTCTCCGTCTTTGGAAAAACCTTTTACAATATTAAGACCGTTGGTTGTTGCAATATAAAGATCACCTCCGGAATGCAAAAGAGTACATCTGGTTCTGTTTCCGGTAAGTCCGTCTTTTTCCGTCCAGGAAATAATCTTACCATCACGAGTGTATTTTATGACACCAAGCTGAGCATAAGTACTTACAAGAACGTCTCCGGCATCCGTAATGTTAATATCCCGAACCCTGATATTTTCACAATACTCAGTAAGGGGATTCTCGATAAACTTTTTCTGATCATAACAGCGTACCCCCTTATCAGAAGCAAGCCATATAACCTTTCTGAAAGTATCTTCCACAACGGCATTTATAGTTTCATTATTTTTTATTATCCTGAACTGACTCTGGCTGAGTTTTTCTATACCTCCGCGGTCAGTACCGATCCAGATATTACTTTCACGGTCCTCCATTATTTTTACGACTTTATCGTCAACAAGTCCCTGCTTTTCCGTATAATAGGAAATCTCTCCCCCAGAAATCACTCCGAGCCCCGTATCCGTAGAAAACCACACATTTCCGACTGAATCATGAAAAATGCAGTTTACAACCGTTCCTTTCTGTGAAATACCGCCGCCATCAAATAAAGTTTCCTCTTCACCATTCTTCTTTAAAAGATAATAAGGGCTTACTCCAAACCAGAAGGCTCCTGCTGAATCCTGGGTAACATAATTAACGGAAGGATTCTTTATAGAAGTTATTCCGTCATATACAGAAAAACGTCGACCTGAATAAACATAAAGCCGGTTCTGCAATGCAGTACATATCCATATACGTCCTGCAGAATCACAAAACAGATGCTTTACAAGAATGTTATTATCTTCTATCAGATCTTCCAGTCCTTCCGGAATAAAGACTTTTCCCTCCGGAGAAATAAGAGCTATACCGGAAGAAGTTCCAACCCATATATTTCCTTCCCTGTCCTCGCAAAGATCACGAATTGAATTATTAGGAAGACCGTCCAGAGTAGAAAATTTTCTGACACTGTCATCTTTTCCAATACAGAATACACCTTCGTCATTAGAACCGTTCCATAAGTTTCCCCTGGAATCAATAAAAAGAGAGCGGGCACTTACAAAATTATATTTTTTATCATACTTTTTATTGATTACTGTAAATTCTATTCCGTCAAACCGTACCAGACCTTCATAAGTTCCGATGTAAATATAGCCTTTTGTATCCTGAACAATATCAGTTACGGAATTTCCCGGAAGTCCGTCTTCTGAATTCCAGCTGGAGGGTACAAAATTATTGAAAAACTGTATGCCCTCTGCAAAACAAAACTGCACCATAAATAAAGCCTGCAGTGACAAAAAGATTTTTCGTAAGGTTTTCATATTATCTTCTATTATAAAACAGAATTTTCATTACGACAAAATTTATTCTTGTTTTTACGTATCATTTAAGGTATTATTTTGTTTAGTAAGGTAGTGGACAAAAATCACTTTTTTCGTGAATTGTCCGGAAACTTTATGTTCTGCCTTTTTATTACGGAGGATTCTAAATGAAAAAGACAAACTTATTCTTGGCTGCTGTTATTCTTTCAGCAGGATCTTATCTTTCAAGCTGTGCTTCTACAAATGAAGCTAGCACTCCTTCCATTACAACAGGTTCATCTGTTACAAGAGAAACAATTGACTGGAAAGGAGCCGTTGTTAACCGTGAACCTCCAGTATGGGTTTATGATGCACTTGCTTCTGACTATGAATCTCTTGAAAATGGTGAACTTGCAGGCAAAATCAAGGACAAATATTACGTTGTAGTAAGCGGTTCAAGAGTTAAGAAAACTGACCGTGACCTTAAGCTTCTTGAAAGCAGCGTTTCAGCAAACTACATGGTTCAGATTGCCCAGACCCTTAACAACGGGGTTGACCAGCGCTTCTCAGGTTCTCTTTCTACAAACGAAGATACACAGAAACAGCTCACTGCAACTGCAACTGAAGCTAAATTCACAGGTTTCATGAAAGTTGGTGACTACTGGCTTCTTCAGCGCGTAACAGATAAAAAGACTGATAAAACAACTGAAAACTACACAGTAGTTCAGGTTTATGCATGTGAAAAAGACCTGTGGCAGCAGCAGGCAGCAGCTTACATCCAGCAGCTGGGGCTTAACACGGACAGTGCTGACCTTAAAAAAGCAGGACAGATGGCTGACGAAATCGCAGCAAGCCTTAAACCTGCAACTTCAGCAGCCGTTTACGGAGATACAGACGGAGTTTACTTTACAGCTGAGTAAACCGGAGCTTTACTTAAAAGCATAAATACAAATTAGAAAACCGTACTGATAGTGAACTTCATTAACAGTGCGGTTTTTTTTATGCCCTGCCCTTTTTTCAGCAGATAACTGCTTTTTGATCAGTCCAGTCTCCTTATATTTTCACTTCTTATTAAATATGCTACAATACAGACCTATGATTAAGATTCAGAACAGTAATGAAATAGAAGAAACTTTTTTTAACGGAAGAGACTTTGGTGACTCCATCCAGACTGTACGGGACATCCTGAAAGACGTACAGGACAGGAAAGATGAAGCTCTCCGCGAATACAGCAGAAAATTTGACGCAGCTACTCCTGATGAATTTGAAATTCCCCGGGAAACCTTAAAAGCTGCTGCAGATAAACTCAAGGCAGAAAATCCTGACCTTTACAAGTCTCTTTGCTATTCAAGAGACCTGGCATTACGTTTTGCAAAAAAACAGAAGGAATCTTTTGACGATTTTGAAGTAGAACTTGAACCTGGAATTTTTACAGGACAGAAAAACATTCCTGTTGACATTGCAGGCGTCTACGTTCCGGCAGGAAGATTTCCTCTTGTAAGTACAGTAATCATGACCGTAACCCCTGCTGTTGCAGCCGGAGTAAAACAGGTTGTACTGTGTACCCCTCCCCGTAAAAACCCGGACGGTTCAAATAAAGCTTATGCAGATGAAAACATTATGGCTGCGGCATATATCTGCGGAGTAACAAAAGCATTTGCATGCGGCGGTGCACAGGCAATCGGTGCAATGGCTTTCGGAACACAGAGTATTCCTAAAACGGACGTCATCGTAGGTCCCGGCAATAAATTCGTTGCAGAAGCAAAAAAACTTGTATACGGAACAGTCGGCATTGACATGGTAGCAGGTCCGACAGAAGTATTCATCATAGCAGATTCCAGCGCAGATCCTGAATGGGTTGCAGCAGACCTTCTTGCACAGGCAGAACATGACATTGTTGCCCAGCCTGTACTTGCAACTCCAGACAGAGCTCTTGCAGAAAAAGTTGCACTGGAAATCGAACGACAGCTTGAAACCTTAAGCACAAAAGAAACCGCTTCCCAGAGTATTGCAAACTGCGGAAGAATAATAATTACAAAGTCTCTGGAAGAAGCAGCAGAGCTTGCAAACAGAAAAGCTCCTGAACATCTTGAGCTTGCAATGGAAGCAGGGACTCAGCGGGACAAAATAGAAGCAATGGTTCACAACTACGGATCCCTCTTTATCGGACACAGTTCCGCAGAAGTTTTCGGTGACTATGCAGCAGGACTTAACCATACCCTGCCAACATCAGGAAGTGCCCGCTTTACAGGCGGATTAAGCGTAAGGGTATTCCTTAAAACAGTAACAACTTTGAAAACAAAACCCGGAGAAAAAGGAACCACTGCAAGTGCAGAGGCAGCCGGATTCCTTGGTGATGCAGAGGGACTTGCAGCACATGCAAGAGCAGCAAGGCTTCGTCTGAACAAAAACTAAGGGGAGAAAAAAAATGAGAATATGTAAAATTGGTGAAGAAATCTTAAGCCGACAGTGTGAGCCTGTTAAGCCGGAAGAAATCGATGACAGCTTCCGTGCAATCCTTAACGAAATGTTTGATACAATGATAAGTGCAAACGGAGTAGGACTTGCAGCACCTCAGGTTGGCATTGCAAAACGTTTCTTTGTACTCATGTCCGATGATGATGTAAAAAGAGTTTTCATTAATCCTGAAATAACAAAAACTTCTGCAGAAACAGCAGCTTATGAAGAAGGCTGTCTTTCTATTCCGGGAGAATCAGAATCAATTGTCCGCCCTGTAAAAGTTTCTGTAACGGCTCTCAACGAAAACGGAAAGCGCTTTACTATAGAAGATGCAGACGGTCTTCTTGCAAGAATCATTCAGCATGAAAACGACCATCTTAACGGAGTTCTTTACATCGATCGCGGTGACAAAGACTTTAAAGAAAGCATAATAGAAAAATTTAAAAAGAAGGCAGAAAAGGCTGCTAAAAAAGCGGCTGAGAAAGCTGCTAAAAAAGCAAGCCTGGAAGCAAAACTTGCTGCAAAAAAACATAAAGGAAACTAAATGCTCAGAGTAATTTACGGCGGAAGTCCGGCAGATTCTGCAAAGACACTTGAGCTCATCCTCAAGGACAGCGTAATGTCTGCCAGCATTCCGGAACACGAATATAAAGTTGTAGGAGTTCTCACTAATCCACCGTCTGCCCACGGCCGCCACAAGGAACTTATTCCTACGGAAGTAGAAACCTATGCCCGCATCTGGAATGAAGCCAGGGAAGACGACATTAAAATCTTTACTCCGGAACACATAGGTCAGGCTGAACGGGAACAGATTGCAGCCCTAAAGCCGGATATTTTTGTCTGCTTTGCCTACGGTCATATTGTAGGGCCAAAGTTCTTTTCTATTTTCAGGCTCGGTGGAATAAACCTTCATCCTTCCCTTCTTCCTAAATACAGAGGGGCTACACCAGTACCTGCCTGCATTCTTAATCAGGATACAGAAACCGGCTTCAGCGTACAGAAAATGTCCCAGGAAATTGACGAAGGCGACCTTCTTTATCAGCAGAGGATTTCACTTACAGGAACAGAAACTGCAGGCATGCTGTTAAAAAATGCAGCCCTTTACGGAGGAACGGCAATTACAAACATTCTTCGCGAAACTGCAAAAACAGGAGTTCTTCCACAAAGCTGGAAACAGACTGGAATGCCGAGTTACTGTGCAATGATGCGCAAATTTGACGGAAAAATTAACTGGAAGGATTCAGCCCTTAAAATAGATGCTCAGATCAGGGCCTATACACCATGGCCGGGTTCATATACGGAATCAAACAAACAGCAACTGAGAATCTTAAAGGCAGCAGCCGCAAGTAAAGTTGCAATTCAGGATACAAACATTCCGCAGAACACTTCAGCCGTTCCGGGAACAGTCCTTGACTACAACAAACAGCGCGGCATACTCATACAGACAGGAGACGGAATCCTCATAGTAACGGAATTACAGTGGCAGTCTAAAAAAGCCATGGACTATAAATCATTTATGAACGGTGCCAGAAATTTTATCGGCACGGTCTTAGAATAAAAATGGAGAATACAGATGAAGTTCAAGAATCCTATTGAATTCCTTAAATCAAAAAAATCACTGAGAGTGTTCATTGAAAAACAGACACAGGCCATTGAAAATTCCGGAAAAGCACTTATCTTTACCGTTGTCGGTTCAATCATACTCATGTTTGCAGCAGCCCTCGCCATTTTCTTTACTAACGTCCAGGGAGAAGAAAAGGTCATGGTTCCTGATGTTGTGGGAAAAAACATCTACACAGGTCTTTTTGAACTTGAGCAGAAGGAACTCTACGGAAAAATCCAGTTCCGTGATTCTGAAACAGGCGGTGACGAAGGAAAAATCATCGCTCAGGATCCTGTTGAAGGTTCAATCGTAAAAGCCTACAGACGCATCACGCTTACAGTAAGCCGCGGAGCTACCCTTGATAATCTTCCGGATTACACCGGTTCAAACTACAATGATACAGTAAATAAAATCGAACTCCACTACGCAGGTGAAGTTCCCCTCATCAAAATTAAGACTCCTATATATCTTACAAGCGAAAAAAATGCAGGAACAATCATTGCGCAGTATCCTGAACCAGATACGGCAATCATAGACCCTGTTGAAGTTCAGTTTATCGTCAGCGCAGGTAATGAAGTTCATCAGGTAACAGTTCCAGAAGTTGAAGGCAAATCAATCAGCCAGCTTCTTGAACTTATGAAAACTTCAAAAGTTGTTTTTGATTTTACAAATACATACAAACACGAAAAGAAATTTAAGGCTTCCTGTGAAAATGCAGGAAAAAAACTTGATCCTTATTCCCGTGTAAAGGCTGAGCTTTCATTCAAGATTAAAGAAGATGCAGATAAAACTACATCAGGTATTTTTTCTTTCAACCTTCCGGAATATCCATTCCCGGTTCCTGTAAAGCTGGACTGCCTTGATCCGGAAGGAATCGAAACAACAGTCATTGATTTTACTCATCCGGGTAAATCAATAACAATTCCGTATGAAGTAAAGAAAGGTTCAACACTGTCTCTTACAGTAAACGGAGAAATGCTTAAAAAAGAAGTGGTACAGTAACTTCCTGGAAGGGGCCGTCCAATAAGTTTACATCCTAGTGTATAGAACTAGATGTGGTGTAGATGCTGAAACACACATTCGTAGCAGGTGCGTGCGAATGTGGCGTAGCGTTCAATATGAGTCATTGCCGTGCTCGACACGGCAATCTCTTGTATTGAGGGGGTAGTACAAACCCTCAAAACGGCGAAGTCAAGGCTTTAAGCGTTAGCGTGCCTTGACTCGACGTATTGTAATTAAATAGATTTTCGGGTCGAGCCCGAAAATGACATTTTTTGAACTTTTTGGACAGCCCCTGAACTGAAGCAGAGTTTTTACTGAATCAGTTCAGGGGCTGTTTTTTTTACATGCTGGCTGTATCAGAACTTACATTCTTTCTACGGAACCGTCTGCATGTGCAATAAACACAACCGGCACGTTTTTTGTAAAGAATCCGCACTCAACTACACCGGTAATATCATCTATCACTTCTTCAAGTTCAGCAGCATTTACCTTCTGCTTCCAGCGGCAGTCGATAATCATGTTTCCGTTGTCCGTAATTACAGGACCTGCTTTTTTTACTCCTTCACGGAGAACACATTCCGCACCAAGTTTTTCGAGAGCCTTAACTACAGGAACACGGGCTTCAGCAATAATCTCTACAGGAAGTGCAAATCCGGTTCCGTGTCCGTCTACCTTTTTTGATTCATCAGCAACAATGGCAAAATGCTTTGCGTTATAAGCAATAATCTTTTCACGAAGTAAAGCTGCTCCGCCACCCTTTATCAAAGTTTTTTCAGGAGCAACTTCATCTGCACCGTCAATTGCAAGATCAAGCTGTCCGCCTATTGCACGGTCATTAAGAGTATACACAGGAATTCCAAGATCCTCACAGGCAAGTGTTGTCTGGAAACTTGTTGCAACAGCCTTTATATCCTTAAGCGTTCCGTCTGCAATACGTTCTGCAAGACGCTTAACGGCAGGCATTGCCGTACTTCCTGTTCCAAGACCGATTTTCATTCCACTGAAAATAAGTCCCTCACTGATTAAAGAATCAACTGCAGTTGTTGCAGCCAATACTTTCTGTTCACTTTGACTGAGTGCCATCGTACTTTTCCCCCGTAAATAATTCAAACTGTTCGTAGCCCTGATATTTTAGCATATTATAACCATTACAAACCTTACAGCCGGCCTGAGAAGCCCTTTCCATAACCGGCGTTACAGCAGGTACATAAATGATATCGAATAAAATCTCGTTTCCAGTAAAATTATAAAAATAAATCGGATCATTAGATTCGTTTGCAGGTTCTAATGAATTCATTCCTTTAGAGGTTGTCTGAATTATAATGTCACTAAATTTATTAAGCTTGTCACCGGACTCAGGTCCAAGAGAAGCAAAATCAAAACCATATTTTTCTGCAAGTATTTTTGCCTTTCCTACGGTCCTGTTAAATACACAGGCATGACCGTGAAGATTTTTTACAGCCCAGGCAATTCCTTTAGCGGCTCCACCGGCACCAATTATTGCAACCTTTTTATGCCTCAGATTTTTTAATCCTGTAAACTCAAGAAGGGAGCGGGTAAAACCAGGTGCATCAGTGTTATAGGCATACCATTTCCGGTTGGTCTTTACCATAGTATTGCTTGCACCGATGTCACGGACTTTTTCATCTACAAAATCTGCAGAAGAAGCAGCTGACTCTTTGTGAGGAATGGTAACAGAAAATCCCTGAATTCCCAAAGCTCCGGCAAAACGCAATGCCTCGTCAAATTTTTCTGCACGGAAAGGAATGTAAATACAATTCATTTTTTTTGTCGCATATCCGTGATTATGAAGAACCGGACTGGAAGTAGCAGCAAGCGGCCATCCCGTTATTCCGAAAATCTTAGTATCTGAATCAACATTCCTTATACGGTAAACATCATTTACGGTTACAGGATCAAGATGAGCAAGTTCAGAAATTTTAGAATTACCGTCAGGGGCAGAAACATAAGTCAGATAATTCTTCATTTTATTTCCAAGAAGCCTTGTAGGAACTCCCAGCGGCCCCATGGCAAGAAGAATGTGATTATTGTCTTTTAAAGAAACTGCAGCCTCATAAAGTTCACGGACATCATCGAGAGTCTTCGGCATTATTGCAATTTTTGGAATTTCAAAACCTGTCGTACAAAGGGAAGCAAGACGTTCCTTAATATTTGCAATAGGTGAATGCATGCTGTGAACACTGCGGATAATTTTTGTACCGAAGGCAAGAGCAGCATCCTGAAGGCTTGAGACTCTGAAATCTTCTTCAAAATCTACATATTCAAAATTCATGCCCTTTTCTTCTTCTGCAAAAGAAAGTGCCATTGCAAAAAGCGTAGCCCTGGCCCCTTCCCCGTCACGGAATTTTCCGCCGTCAATTTCTCTTCTTATTGTAAGGAGGCATGGAATTCCGGCAAGTCTCGGAAACTCCCTTATGCGAAGCCTCTCGTCATCTTCAAGAAGGTCAACTCTCAGCTCCGCAAGATCAATGTAACTTCTGTATTTTTCAATTAACTCAAGGTCTTCTGCAATCGTAGAACCTGTAAGCGTTAAACATATTTTTGTTTTTTCCATATCAACTCCATGCTACCATCTGCCGCTTGCCTGCGAAACAAAAACAGAAGGATTCCGTAATCTTTTTACGTGCATTATATTTTTTATAAAAATTTCCTGTTCAACATTAAGTTTTTCTATATAAATCCTTACACTGGCTTCATCATATTTTTTGTTAAAGGATTTTATCTGACCCAAGAGTTTTTCATTTCCCCTGAGGCTTATAAGAAGCAGATCATTGTTTGCCATTGCCGATTCTATCACGTGAATCTTTCCAGTATGATCCATGGCGGAAGCTTCCTTTATCTCAAGGCGTACGCTTTCTGCCCTCAGCTGTTCTTCCGTTAGAATAAGATTGCGCTGTATCCTGTCTTCAAGACCATCCCTCTGTTCATCCGTAAGTTCCATGGAATCAAGTTTTGACAGCAAGTTCCGGCGGAAATCTTCTGCATAAGAAATACTTTCTTCATCAGGATTTTTTTCTGAACCCTCTTCACACGAAAACGAAATATTATTTTCCCGCAATTTTTGAAGAACAAGCTGAACATTATCACGGGCAGAAGTTTTTAATTCACCAATGAACTCAAGCCCGCTTTTTTCTATAAAAGCCTGTGCCGTACTTCTGTCTTCAAAATCAAATAAATAAACTCCCGGTGCAAGAATTTTCAATATATGATTTTCAAGAACAGGATTTTTTTCTACCTGAATTCTCTGCTGCGGATCATTCACTTTCAGAATGAATCCAAAATATGACTCCGTTGAAGAAAAACTGTCATGCCATTCATTCAGGTTAAGGAGAAGGTTTTGAGGAATATCATACAAAGAAAAAGCATTTATGAGTTCACAGATATTTGTAACACCGCTTCCCGAATTAAATGCCCTCAATGCACTGTGTCTGTTTATTTCAAAAGAACAGACAGTATCAAAATGTACCGGCTGCATGAACTTTACAAGACGTACAAGATTTTTTAAATTAAGTCCCGGCATTATATTAACTCCGCCGGCAGGAGTAAGATTTAAAACTTTACACTCAGTTCCTTCACGGATATTCTGATGTGCAGTAGAAAAAACTTCCCTGTCAGTTTCCAAATCTTTTCCCCTGACGATAAGCCCGAGAGCAAGAGCCTTTTCCAGAATCAGCTCCATAACCTGAAAAGAAGATTCTGACGTCTCGAACACTCTGGACATCATTGAAGAAAAACGTCCTGCAGTAAAATTATCAGCCCCGGAACCTTCCTTAAGCAGAAAGCCCAGCTGAAGAATTTCATCTGACGTATAATAGGAGCCGGAAAGTTTTACAAGAATATTTTTCAGAAGCTCTGCATACATTATGAGATTAGACCTGGAAAATTTAACTGAAGCACTTACACAAAGATAGCAGAGGACATCAAAAAAACTTCTGTCCGAAAACGCTTCCATACGGTCCCAGTCAACTTCATAACCTCTGTCTGATTCATAAAGAATGCTGAGATTTTTTAACGCCTCAAGTACGGACATAAACAGAGGAATTCTGTCCTCTCCGAATATTTCATTTAACTCTGCATAATTTTTTTTCTTAAGGGAACCGTCATTTTTCAAACAGTCCCCGTGATCTGCCACATAAGAAAGGAGGGCTGCAATAAACTCCTGGCTTACTAAAGAAACTGATTCATCCTTCTGTACGTGAACAGCATTTTTAAAAAGCACACCCGGTCCGGCATACATATTAATTTCATCCCGAAGCATGGGATTTATTTTTAACAGAATGGAATCATCCTGCTGGCTCTTTACGTGATAAATGATAAGACGGTCTTCAAGATTGGCAAGTTTTTCGTAAACAGATTCACTGTTGAAAAACTGATAGAGTTTCTTTGCAGTACATCCGGGAATAATTTTTACAGCCGAAATTATTTTTACATCATCTTCAGTAAGGTAAGAAAGAAGAATCTTTTTATTTTCATCTTTTCTAAGAACATTTGAAATCAGCTTTACGACATTCTGTTTGTTAAAAGGTGTCCTTACGGCTCCAAGGTAGATACGGACTATTTCAAAAAAATAGTCATCACTGTAAGAAGCAAGGGCTTCCTGCCACTCCATTATGTTCTTTACCTTTTCGTCTACAACCATCGTTAACTCCATTCAAGCAACGGGGAATCATCAAGCTGATCAAAATCTGAAGAATCATTATAGCGTATAATTCTGTAACTGTATCCCTGTTCCGCAAGAAATTTCTGACGATTATTTCCAAAATCTTCTTCGACTGTATTACGAGTTATCAGGGTAAAAAATCTTGAAGTCTTTTCTTTAGGACGGAGAATTCTTCCAAGACGCTGGGCTTCTTCCTGACGTGAACCGAAAGTTCCGCTTACCTGAATTGCAAGACTTGCATCAGGGAGATCTATGGCAAAATTGGCAACCTTACTTACGACAAGAACCCTTATAACGGAAGACCTGAAATCTGAATATATTTTATCCCGTTCGGAATTAGGGGTCTTTCCTGTGATTATCGGAGCACCAAGAAGCTTTGCAATTTCATCCAGCTGATCAAGATACTGTCCGATTACAAGAATTTTATCTTCCGGATATTTTTCTACAAGCTCTTTTACAACCCTGTACTTCATGGAATTAAGACTTGCAATCTTAAACTTTTCCCTCTGAGTTGCAGCTGAATATTTAAGAAGACTTTCTTCAGGAAGATCCAGCCGGACTTCAACACATTCTGCATGAGCAATCCAGTCACTGCGTTCCAGTTCTTTCCAGGGAACATCATAACGTTTTGGACCTACAAGAGAAAAAACATAACCTTCACAGCCGTCTTCCCTGACAAGAGTTGCAGTAAGACCCACCCGGTGAACCGCCTGAAGTTCTGCAACTACGCGAAAAACCGGAGCCGGCAGCATATGAACTTCATCATAAATTACAAGTCCCCAATTGTTCTCTCTGAAAAGAGAAAAATGCGGATACGGACCAGTTTTATCAGGCCTCCAGGTAAGAATCTGATATGTTGCTACTGTTACAGGCTTTATGGTTTTGTTTTCGCCGGTATATTCCGCAATATCATCAGGAGAAAGATTAGTCTTATCGATAAGTTCATTTATCCACTGATGTACGGCAGAAATATTAGTCGTAAGAATAAGAGTATTGTTTTTTATGCGGGACATAATTTCCATGCCCACAACAGTTTTTCCTGCACCACAAGGCAATACTATCGTTCCATAACCTGTACCCGGACCACCGTTTCCTAAAAGAGCATCCGCAGCTTTTTTCTGATAATCCCTGACTTCAAATTTTTTTCCGGCGGAGTTTTCAGTTTTAAGCTGAACATCCAGAGGAGTACCGTCTACAAGAGGAACCTCATCCTTTACAGGCCAGCCGATCTGAAGAAGATTCTGCTTTACAGTTCCGCGGTCAGTAATTGGAAGAATAAAACAGAAGCGCTTTTCGTTTGGAGTTAGATTTTCTGCATATTTTAAAGTCTCAGGGCTCTGTGTAAAAGTATAGGGAACCAGATGTTTTTTTATTACAGGATGGACCGTCAGCTCTTTATGAACATAAGGAGAATCCGTTACAAGAAAAAGATATTCCGTTTTTATTTCGTTCTCCGTAATCACAGGTCCCGGAACAAGACGAAGTTTTCCGAATCTGGAAGAAGTTTCTTCAATCCATACACATACTGATTCAGGAACATCATAGCGGGCATATTTCTGCAAAACTCCCACAGCATCCTTCCAGGTAAAACCGGCACTGGCTGCATTCCACAAAGAAAGCGGAGAAAGCTGGTAAGTATGAAGATGCTCTGGAGAACGGATAAGTTCTGCAAAAGGAATAAGGGCATTTCTGCATTCTTCCGCAAGCGGAGCATGAACATCCAGTAAAAGAGTCTTATCAGATTGTACAATCAGTGGATTTTCAGGATTTACCATAATCTGCAATTATACATTTTTGAAGAAGGATTGAAAACTCATCATTTCTATTTTCTGAACAGACTGAATCCGCCGCCGGCTTTTTTACTTCCAGGCTTAACCCATGATATGGATTTTCTTGCAGTCAGTTTTGATTTAAGTTCATCCAGAGAATCAAGAAATCCACCAAGCCACCTTGAAAGTACATCATCCTTGCGGGCTTCTTCCATAGAAGAATCTCCCCTTACAAGAACGATATTAACATAAGGCTCATCTCCATAAAGGGCTGCAATATTTTCTGCAAAAGAGGCAAAGGCACTGGCTGCAGCAGCAACAAGAGGTGAAGCAACTGAAACCGTACCGTTTTTTATGGCAGGAGAACGGAGAACATCAAGAACGTTTGGTCCTTCTTTCAAAATGAATGTGAGGGCAAAGGGTCTGTCCGTATATTTTTTCTCGAAGCGGGAAAGGACTTCTACTGCAAGATACTGAAAACCGAGAATAAGTTCATCACAGGTTTTAGAAATCTCTGATGCATCCATTTTTTCTGCCCGGGAAGCATAGAACTCTTCATCAAAATAGAGAACGGCTTCATCAAGAGATCCGAAAAAGTTTTCTGCCTGAAGTACAAGATTTCTTGCGCTCAATGCAGAAGCCTTGTTCCATTCAAATGTACAGATACCGCTCTGGGACTGCACGGTTTTTTCTTCCTCAAAAGCGGCAAGCTCTGCTTTTCTTTCTGCAATAGTCTTGCGCACCGGTTTTTCATCCGGAAAGACAACTTCTTCTGTTTCTACTATCTGGCGTGAAAGCGAGACAAATCCTTCACTGAATCTGTCTGCATCTCCTGAATTTTTTCCTGCAACTAGAACGGTTTTACTCATAATGTGAAAGTATACCACAGCAGACTTTATTTGCAAACAGCAGGGAAACTCAGTATAATTCTTCCCATGAAAATATGGATGAAATATACAATCGGAATCGTCATCGGCATAATGCTTACCTTGATTTTTCCATTTAAAAGCGAAACTTCACTTACCCTCTTAAACTTCTGCAGCGATCTGTTCATTCATTTCGGCAGATTCATTATTCTTCCGCTTTTATTTTTTACAGCATCTACTGCCTGGTTTACCCTCAGGGATGAAAAACGCCTGCTCAGAACTTTTTTATGGACCGCAGGTGTAATTATAGCAGCCTCTTTATTACTTACAGTTTTCGGACTTATTACGGCCCTTATGATTCACCTTCCGAAAATTCCAATGTCCATTGAAAATTCAACGGAAATACCAACCCTTAACCTTCAGGAACTTATCCTTAAACTTTTCCCTTATTCAGGATTTTCTTCCATTCTTGAAGATTCATATCTTTTACCATGCTTTGTATTTGCAGGCTTTGCAGGTTTTGCCGCTGCTGCTGAAAAAAATGATTCTAAGGCTGCAGTTTCAGTATTTACATCTTTTGCAGAAATCTGCTGGACAATACTCAGATTCTTTACGGAAATATTCTCCATCGGAATGATTGCCCTGACCTGCAGATGGCTCCTTAACTTTATTCCCCTCTGGAATTCCGGAATCTTTAAGTCCCTTATAAAAATGCTTACGGTAGACCTTCTCATCATAACCTTCGTCATCTACCCTATTACCCTTAAACTTACATGCCCGGAAGCTAAAATACTGAAAGTTCTCTATTCCTGCATTGCACCGTTCTTTACGGCATTCATCACAGGAGACTCAAACATTTCCTATTCAGTTAACATGAGGCACGGACGGGAAAGTCTCGGAATAAAAAGTGAACTTGCACGTTTTTCTTTTCCGATGTTTTCTATTTTCTCAAGAGGCGGTTCTGCCCTCATTACGACAATCTGCTTCATTCAGATAAACAGATTCTATTCAGGCAGCTATGGAATTCCTTTCTCTGACGTACTCTGGATCGGAGCAAGTGCATTCCTCCTTTCTTTTGTACTTGCAGAACTCCCTGCTGGCGGAGCATTCTTTGCAATCACGATTTTATGTTCTATGAAAGGAAGCGGTTTTACAGCCGGATACCTTCTTCTTAAAGAAACAGCTCCTGTTGTCTGCTGTTTTGCTGCCGGAATTGATGCAGTAACAGCGATGTTCGGCAATTATATAATCGCCTACAAGACAAAGCTTCTGCATAGTGTAGAAATTAAAAAATTCATATAAATACAGGCCTGATACAAATCAGACTTCATCAAAAAAAAGGACTGCCCTTAAACTTTTACAGGACAGTCCTTTTTATTTCTTTTTTAATATGTCAGAACGACTTCACTTTTATTACTCTTCAACATCATAACAGTTGATGTGAAGATCTTTAAGCTGCTGCTCGTCAACTGCAGAAGGACATTCATCCATCGGAGAAGCAGCAAGATTATTCTTAGGGAATGCAATTACTTCATGGATAGAATCTTCATGACACATAAGCATGATAAGACGGTCAAGACCAGGAGCAATTCCACCATGAGGAGGAGCACCAAACTTAAATGCCTGTACAAGGAAGCCGAATGCCTTTTCTGCACGCTCGTTTGAATAGCCGACAATCTTAAAGATACGCTGCTGAAGGGCAGGATCGTTAATACGCATAGAACCGGATGCAAGTTCATAACCGTTAAGAACGAGGTCATAAAGATCACCTTTTACGGCACCCGGATCACTTTCGAGAGTATCCCAGTATTTTTTCTGAGGAAGAGTAAACATGTGATGTTCTGTTTCCCAGTGGTTTTCTTCTTCATTCCATGCAAAATAAGGGAAGTCGATAATCCATGCAAAGTGGAATTCATCCTCAGGATTATACAGGTTAAGATCCTTACCCAGCTGCTTGCGGACAGCACCGAGAGCAACGCAGGCAACCTGCCATTTTTCGTCACTTACAAAAAGAAGAAGGTCATTTTTTTCTGCACCAAGCTTTGAACAGATTTCACTTTCTTTTCCGGCATAGAATTTTGAAATTCCGCCTTCGAAAGTTCCCTCTGCATTAACCTTCATCCATGCAAGACCTTTTGCATGATTGCGTTTTGCAACATCTTCCAGAGCTTCAATCATTTTGCGGGAGTACTTGTCTGCAACATTCTTTACAACAAGTGCCTTAAGGCCGCTTCTCTTATGACGCTCAATAGACTTATCTGCATTAGCAGCACCTGCTTTAAATGCACCGAAATCAGAAAGTCCTGCCATAAATGCGGCATCCTGCATCTTAAGATCAAAACGAAGATCCGGCTTGTCACTTCCATAATAATCGAAAGCATCATCCCAGCTGATACGGTCAAATTTTGCAGGAAGTTCATAATTAAGAGTCTTCTTGAATACATACTGCATCATGCCTTCTGTAGTCGTAAGAACTTCTTCGCGGTTTGTAAATGACATTTCCATATCAATCTGAGTAAATTCAGGCTGACGGTCACCGCGGGCATCTTCATCACGGTAACATCTTGCAATCTGGAAGTACTTATCAAAACCGGAAACCATGAGAAGCTGTTTGTAAAGCTGAGGGCTCTGAGGAAGTGAATAGAATTTTCCAGGATGAACACGGCTTGGAACAAGATAGTCTCGTGCTCCTTCCGGAGTTGATTTTATAAATGTAGGAGTTTCAATTTCAAGAAATCCCTTTGACGTAAGATATTCACGAACAGCAAAAGCAACCTGAGACCTGAGGATAATGTTATGCTGCATCGGAGCACGGCGAAGGTCAAGGTAACGGTACTTAAGGCGGAGGTCTTCGTTTGCAAGAACAACAGTTCCGTCCTTCTGGCGAACCTCTTCTATAGAGAAAGGAAGTTCCTGTGAAGTCGTAAAGATTTCAATTTCTTCAGCTTCAACTTCAATGGCTCCTGTAGCCATGTCTTTATTAACATCCTTTTCTGAACGTGCAGCTACAACGCCTTTTACTGCAATACAATATTCGCTCTTCAATGAAGCAGCTGTTTTTTTAACATCATCAGAAGCTTTATCACCAACAACAACCTGTGTGATTCCATAACGGTCACGAAGGCTTATAAAACAAAGTCCTCCCAGATCACGGGAGCGGCTGACCCAACCATTTAATACTACATTCTTACCAACATCTGCGGCTGTCAGTTCACCGCAAGTAACGGTTCTCTTTGAGTTTTCCATAATATAACGATTTTAATGATTTTAAATTTTTTTTTCTACGTTTACAGACGGTTTTATTTTATGTATTCTTGTAATTATGGTCGAAGTAAAACTAGAAGAAGAAAAAAAAGTAAGATGCATGCTCATCGGTGCTCCGAATAAAAAAGCAGAAAATCCTCAGCCGGAAGAACTCATCGGTCTTGTAAAAACCCTGGGAATGGAAGTGGCAGATGTAATGGTACTTGCCCGCATAGAACCGACACCAGCTTACGGAATCGGAACAGGAAAGGCTCAGGAAATTGCCGACCGTTCTAAAGATGTTGAAGCCGACTGCATAATCTTTGACTGGGAAATAGATCCTTCAAAACAGCGCAACTGGGAACGTCTTGTAACAAAACCTGTATTTGACCGTAATGAAGTAATAATAAGAATATTTGCACAGAGAGCACAGACAAAAGAAGCCCTTCTTCAGGTAAACCTTGCAAAACTGACCTATTCCCTTCCCCGCTTAAGCCACATGTACGGTGACATGGCACGCCAGCGAGGCGGCAACTACGGCTCTAAAGGAAGCGGAGAAACTCAGGCTGAACTTGACCGCAGACAGATTGAAGAAAAAATCCTTCAGATAAAAAAAGAACTGGCACAGGTTCAGATAAACAGAAACATTCAGAGAAAGCAGAGGGAACGCACATCAACCTTCAGCTGTTCTCTCGTAGGATATACAAATGCAGGAAAATCCAGCCTGCTGAATGCACTGACCGGAGCAGACGTATTTGTAGAAAACAAACTTTTTGCAACCCTGGATCCGACAACAAGAAAACTTGCCCTCAGTGAAGCATCCACAGTTCTTTTAACGGATACTGTTGGTTTTATTTCTAACCTGCCTCACACCCTTATAGATGCTTTCAAGTCAACACTGGAAGAAACTGCATTATCAGACCTGCTTCTTATAACCGTTGATGCCTCTGACGAAAACTGTGTTTTTCAGTATCAGCAGGTTTTAAAAGTACTCAAAGAAATAAATGCAGACATGATTCCTCAGAAAGTCATACTCAACAAAATTGACGCCGTTAAAGATGACCACTCCCGCATTGCCCTGCTTAACTCAGAATTTCCTGATGCCATAAAAGTAAGTGCAAAAACCCAGGAAGGTTTTGAAGAACTTCTTGCCTGCATTACGGAAAACCTTCTGGGAACTTTAAGGGAATACATATTCCCGATAAACAGAAGTGACCTTGTGGAACTGTGCCGCAAAAACGGAACGATAGAAAAAGAAGAGTGGCTTGCAAATACAATACGGATTTCTGCCCGTATTCCCGGAACAATAAATGAAGAAGGAAAAGCTTCAACAAGAACTCTGTCTTTAGTCCAGGACTATATTTTTGAATGAGGTCAGGCAAATGCTTAAATATTCAGAATGGAATAAATCAACTAAAATACTTACAGGAATAATCGCTGCAATTCTTCTTGTAATTCTTTTTGTAACGGCAACAGCCCTTGCTTCCGGAAACTTTGCACCCGGAAAAAACCTCAGGCGTTCAGATCCTACTCCTGCCCAGGTACTAAAGCGTCCTGAATCAAGCAGACTGAATGCGTATACAGACTTCGGACAAATCAGGACACAGACAAAATCAAAAAACAACGATACACCCGGAACGGTTGTTGTCATCGCCCCGTGGTTCTCTTACGAAAAAGCTGACACAGAATTATTTGAGGAACTTTCCAATAAAGAACTCTTTATAGAGAATCTTATTTCTGATTACTTCAAAAACTTTACGGAAGACCAGCTGGTTGAAAAAGGAGAAGTAGAAGTAAAGACTGAACTGCTGGAACTTATAAATAACAATCTTGTCCTCGGAAAAATCCGGGGCATATATTTCCAGACCTATATATTCATTCAATAATCTAAAACAGGAACATTAAAACCTGACTGTAAAATTCAATCCTGCGGGTACCGGCGTAATCTGCAGGGTCGAAGAAGAATCCAGACTCTTTTTATACATAAGCTTATGCAGATAAGGAATTCCAATTCCATACAAAGTTCCTATGGCAGCTCCCCCAAGCACATCCGTTAAAAAATGATTTCCGCTGAGCATACGGAATGCTGCTGTAGAGCCTGCAATTGCATAGGAAGCAATTCCTACAGGAACACACCATTTAGATTCCGGAAAACATTCATGAAAAACATAAGTTGTAAAGGCAGCACTCATAAAAGCATCAGAAGTATGTCCGCTTGGAAATGAACAGTATCTGTCCTTAACAGATTCATCAAAAAAATCAACATCACCATAATAAGCATAAGGTCTTGGCCGCTGCACAATGTTCTTAATAATGTTTACGGTCCCTTTAGTGTAAAGAAAACTTTCTACATACATAAGTCCGATGGTAACAAGATCCTGCCCGCTTATATCATCATTAAGGTAGCTGCATGAAAAAAGAAGTTCCGGAGCAAGAAGAACACCGGCACCATAACTAATGTTTCCTGCATATCCGAAAGACTTGCTGTATCCTTTTACACTCCATCTGTCTAAAGGATTTATATCATCCTTATCAAGAACCTCCGGAT
Organism: Treponema rectale; assembly: GCF_014202035.1. Classification (NCBI taxonomy): domain Bacteria; kingdom Pseudomonadati; phylum Spirochaetota; class Spirochaetia; order Treponematales; family Treponemataceae; genus Treponema; species Treponema rectale. The sequence goes on along the minus strand of NZ_JACHFR010000005.1, from coordinate 74,200 downwards.
AATCAAATTCTACATATTCATCCATAAGCATGCCGGCTGTAAAAACTGCAGCCCCTGCCGTAAAAATAATTCCGTCTTTAAGAGCATCCTTTTTAAAAGGAATCTCGGCATTTAAATTTGAAGCGGAAAACAGAAAGAACACGCTGAAGGCAGAAAATAAAATCCTTTTTAACACCATGCTACTTCCTCATCTCATACATAATGATTGAAGCTGCCTGTGCAACGTTAAGACTGTCAACTTTAGGGCCGTCACTGCCGGCTTCCATTCCTGAAAAAGGAATTATTACAAGATGATCACAGTTTTTCTTTACATCATCACTGATTCCATGTTCCTCGTTTCCAAGAACAACAATTGCAGCTTTTGCACCGCACAGGGATTTTATATCTGCACTGGATTTTTTTGCATCAAGTGAAGTTCCTATGCGGACCATTTTTCCTTCCATATCCTTAAGCAGTGCCGGAATTGATTTTATGGAATAGATATGTACGAATTCCATTCCCCCTTCCGCAACCCTATAGGAACTTGTAGTTATGGAAGACTGAGCCTCATCAAGAGGAATGACTATATTTTTGATTCCAAAAAAAGCAGCACTTCTTACAATAGCACCAAGATTATTTGCATTGCCTACACGGTCAAGCAGCAGGGCACTTTCATTATTACGAACCCAGTTTGCAGTGATATCTGAATTCAACGAAAGAATTTCAGGAGGTTCAATCATTGCAACAACCCCCTGATGATGAACACTGCCGCAGAGTTTTTCAAGTTCAGAAATATCCTTTACCTTATTATAAGGTTTCTTGTCTGCAGAAAGTTTTTTGCACAGGCCGCCAAACAGAGGAGCCCTTTCTTCAGAAAAATAAAGGCGCTTGATTCTGTGATAATTTATTTTTTCAAGAAGTTTTACTGCAGCAAATCCACATACTGCAAGTTCATTATTTTTAGTGTTTTTCATAATACAAAGTATACCATGCCTGTATTTTAAATTATAGTCGGAATTCAGAAGGAGATTTTCCGTATTTTTTTGTAAAGCAGTTTGTAAAGTAAGCAGCAGATTCAAAACCGCACTGGGCAGAAATCTGCTTTACAGAAATTCCAGTCTGCTCAAGAAGTTCCTTTGCACAGTTAAGCCTGAATAAATTCAGATATGTCCACAAAGGTATCCCCATTTCAAGATTAAAAATCTTACTGAGATAATCATCCGTGACGCCAACCTGATCCGCAAGATTTTTTCTTGTAAGTTTTTTAGAAAAATTTTTATTTATAAAAAGAATCGTATACTTAACGATATTTGCAGTCTTTACAGGAAGCGTTTTTTTCTTTCCTTCAAGAATTTCCATCAGACCTTCATAAAAAGATTTTTCCAGTGCAAGTTTTTCGTTGCAGATTAAAACCCTCGGAAAATCAGAAATTGAATTAAGATTGTTTTCTTCCTTAAAACTTTCCTGAACAATAAGAACAAGAGTTTTTTTCAGCATCTCATTTTTACGCAGTTCCCTTAAATCCGCATCTTTTATTTTCAGAAACACAATAAGATCCGGAACAAAGCGACCGCCCATGGAAAAAAGAAAGGACAGGGAAGAAACAACTTCCGTTTCATTGTCTCTTGCCCATTCCTTGAGAAGTCTTGTTTCACTGCCTACAAATACAATCCGTTTAGAACTATACCTCTGCATAAGGAACACAACCCCATAAAGAATCCTTATACGAAAGAAATTCTTCTACAATCTTTTTTGCTTCAGTGTTGATTTTCGATATTCTCTCAAAGCGGTTAATCTCAACCTGAACAAGAGGATCCACATATCTTTTCTTTACATCAAGAGAAACACACCAGCAGCCGTCCAGTTCCTTGTCGGAATGAATCACTTTCTTCATATTACGGAAAGTAAGATAAAGTTTAGAAAATTCACAGCCCGGATTTTTTGAAGCATAGTCATCAAAATACTCAATCAGTTCACTTTCGCCCTGAACATAAAGATCAATTTCATGAATGATGTTTTCTTTTAAAGCCGCACTTATTACATCAGCCATAAGCTGCATTGCGGCTTTATCTTCATTATGCTGAAGGATAAGACTTACATCACAAAATTTTTTTATGTAATCAAGGGCAATGCTTTCTGTTTTAAAACCCAGTTCCGGAAGAAGTTTTTCATTCCTTAAAACAGCAATATCAGAATAAGTACTTTTTATTTCCTCAAGAGTCCACACTTCATTAAGGGCAGCTCCGCTGGGAAACATATATTCAAGTCTGTCCGCACTCAATCCCGGGCATTCATTATCATCAATCGGATACTTATGATAATCATTTACTTCCTGAAGATTAAAACCGTCCCTCTCAAGAAGTTCCTTTAAGAAAGCATTTTCATTTATCATCTGAATATTAAGTTCTTCAGTAGACTCCTGATGAAGGGCATCTCCGTTCCTGAAATCGCTCACATGGGAAAAAGCAGGAGTAGAAACATCATGAAGCAGTGCAGCAATCGCCTGTTTTTTACTTTTAGAAAAATTCCATGCAATCAGTGCAGTTCCTATAGAATGATCCAGACGGGAATAATAAAATCTGTTTCTAAAAAGTTCAGTCCAGTCCGTACCGCACAAAAGGCCGATACCGCTGAGCCGCTGAACAAGAGGAAGTTCAATATAATCTTTTAAAAACTCAGGAATCCTGCTGCACAGAATCTTATGATACTTTTCCGTACTCCACTCAAAACCGGAAGCATCTTTATCAAAATAACTGCCGTTCCAATAATCATAAAGATTCATAATCAACTCACCTTTTCAAATTCGCTTTTTATGGAAACATATTCCTTTTCTATATCAGCCATATCATCACTGCACAGCACAACTTCAAGATAGCCTTTTTCCCTCTCCTGCCTGGCTGCAAGATTTTCTATCTGATGCACATAGCACACATGTTTTCTGCCGCTTATATTTTTTAACGTATCTTTCTCCTGAAGGGGAAGCTTAAAATTAACGGCATGCATCATTTTTCCGTTGACATCCTTTTCCTTCAAAAGTCCAAGAGCATTCTCAAGGAGAAGTTCCACCGGAGATTTTTTTAATGCAGCGGCATAAGTCCAGCTCATTCCGCTTAACCGGGGATTTATCTCAATGACAAACCACCTGCCTTCACTGAAAACCAGATCAACCTGAAACACTCCGCTCAGTTTTAATTCTGCTGCAATCTTTTTTAAAAGAACTTTCAGTTCTCCAATCTTATATTTTTCATCCGTTACTGGACCTTTTTTTATACTCAGCTTCGGACTGGTTATTCCATATTTGTTTACAGAAAACTCCAGGGGATTAAAAACAATGCAGTCCTTTTGTCCGCAATAAACTTCCGTCCCAAACTGCTGACCACAGATAAGCTGTTCTACGACACGGTCAGAGTTATTTCTTTTTGAACATAAAAATCTTTTTACTTCATCAAAAGACGTACACACTTCCATTCCGTAAGAACTTAATCCTGTTGTATCCTTTATCACCACAGGAAACTTAAGCTTTGCAATTTCAAACAGAACGGAATCTTTATATACATTCTCCCGAACTTTTCCTTTATTGCCCGCACACCAGAAAAGCTGATGATTAACATAAACGGAAGGAGCAACATCAATACCGGCCTTTTGCAAAACTTCATGAGTCCGGGCCTTATCAAAACATACGAGAGAACTTTTTACAGGATGAGCAAAAACCTTAACTCCATTGCGCTCAAGAATTTCTGCAGTCATAGAATCCTTCATTCCCTGCCAGTCAAAAGGAACCGTCCAGAAAGTCGCAGCTATGGCAATATCCGGATTACACTTCAGGACAGCAGCTGCCGTCTCTTCCGCAGAGATTCCGCTGTCAACAATATAAGTAACCCCTTCACATTTTTCTTTAAGTTCACTTCCGTCAAGATCCAGAAGAAAATCACCGGGCTTCTGGGTAACACAAAAAAATTTATGTTCAGGAAAACGCTTTACTATTGCATCAAAGTTTTCTTTACAGGAAGGAATCTGAGTAACCTTAAGTTTTTCTTTTTCAAAATGAATTGCACTTGTACTGAAAAAAACTATATTCACGGAAGATACTCCGGTTTTATTTTACGAAGAGCGTTAAAAAGATGTTCCTTCAGAATACGGTCCCCGTCCGTAAGATAATCAAGTTTTTTTCTTGCTGCTTTTCTGGCACTATTATCCTGAAAAGTGCAGGTACAGGTAAAACCGTAATACCCCGTTTCTTTTGCATGCTCGATTATTACATCCTCAGGGGTATAGCACAAAGGCCTGATAAATGTCACAGGAAAATTTTCAAGCTTAAGCTTAGGAATCATCGTACTGAGCTCAGCCTTCTGAAGTGCATTCATTATAACTGTAGCAAGAATATCATCCAGATGATGTCCCAGTGCAATCTTATTATAACCGTGTTCCTTTGCATAAACCAGAAGTTCCTTACGGCGCTGGCTGGAACACCAGTAACAGCTCATTTTTTTTCCTTCCGCAAGCCGTCCCTGAACATCAATTTCTATTTTCTTAAAATCAACATTCCACTTTTCAAAAAGCATACGTATGTTTTCAGGAATCGGACCGCCGAATTCTGACTGAATATGAAGGGCTGTAAATTCAAAATCTGAATTCTTACGAAGTTTTCTCGAAGCAAAATATTCTATGAGTGCAGTAGAATCCTTTCCGCCGGAAGCACCTATAAGAATTCGGTCTCCTTTTTCTATAAGAGAATAATCATAAACAGCTTTATCTATCAAACTGTAAATATACGGATTTGCCACTTGAGTTACTTAATCAGAAGATTATAAATTCTATCAAGGTCATCTTTGCTGAAATAACTGATAGTAATGCTTCCTTTATCGAAGTTTCCTTTTAACTGAACCTTTGTTCCAAGAGATTCAATTATTGCCTGTTCAAGAGCAATGTAATTAGGATCACGATTATCCTGAACCTTACTCTGTCCCACAGGAAGTTTCTGATGAGCATCTTTCATGTCACGGGCATAAGATTCTGCTTCACGAACAGACATTCCCTGTCCCATTATCTTTGCAAAAAGAATTCTCTGATCCGCAGCATTCTCAACACTCAGCAGTGCACGGGCATGACCTGAAGTAAGTTCACCTTCAATAAGAGCCCTCTGAATATCTTCAGGAAGCTTGAGAAGTCGCAGACAGTTTGCAACAGTCGAACGGTTCTTTCCGACACGCTGGGCAACTTCATCCTGAGTAAGGTTTCCGATTTCCATCAGCTTGTAATAAGCCTGGGCCTCTTCAACAGGATTAAGATCCGTACGCTGAATATTTTCGATAAGTGCAACTTCAAGTTTCTTTACGTCAGAATATTTTCTAAGCTGAACAGGAACCCTCTTAAGGCCTGCAAGACGGGAAGCCCTGGTACGGCGTTCACCTGCAATAATATAGAAGGTTCCGTCTTCTGCATCTTCAATCATAATAGGAGACAAAACGCCTTCCTGCTTGATTGATTCAGCAAGTTCCTTAAGTTCATCCTCATTAAAATACTGACGCGGCTGTCGCGGATTCGGTTTTAACAGATTAGGATCAACCCACAAAGTTCCATTTTCGTCAGCATATACACCGGCAGGAAGATTTGGTTTTATCTGAACTCCAGTCCTCAGGGAAGAAGCCCCCTCTGCAGCATGAAGCAGGGAAGCCTCAGGTTTTTCAGAAGAAGTTCCTCCGTGAATAATATCGTTAATTGAATCAGGAGACATACCTTCGCTTGCAAAAACGGCACCCATTCCGGCACCAAGACCGCCTTTTTTAGCCACGATTAATCACCTCTTCCGCAAGTTTCTGATAACTCTTAGCACCGATACAGTTTGGATCATAAAGACAAATCGGTTCCCCATGAGACGGCGCTTCTGAAAGACGGATATTTCTAGGAATGATAGTATTGAAGACAACGTCCTTAAAATAACTCTTAACCTGCATTACTACATCCTGAGCAAGACGAGTACGGCTGTCATACATTGTAAAGAAAATACCGCCGATTTTAAGAGAAGAATTAAGTCCTTTCTGAACCTGCTGAATTGTCTGAAGAAGAAGGGTAATTCCTTCAAGAGCAAAGTATTCGCACTGCATAGGAACAAGCACTTCATCTGCTGCACAAAGTCCGTTAAGAGTAAGCATTCCCAAAGAAGGCGGACAGTCAACAAGAATGTAGTCGTATTTGTCACGGATCGGATCAAGAACCCGCTTTAAGAAAAAGTTACGGTCCTGCTGGTTTACAAGTTCCATTGCAGCACCTGCAAGATCTATGGAAGCACTGATAACATCAAGATTTGCAACCTTAGTATGTTTGATTGCCTGTTCAGCAGTAGCAGTTTCTGCCATCAGTTCGTAAATAGTAGGTTTTTCCTTGCTGACCCCTACACCGCTGGACATATTGCCCTGAGAGTCAAAATCAACAAGCAGAACTTTCTTGCCGGCTACAGCAATATAGGCACCGATATTTATGGAAGAAGTTGTTTTTCCAACCCCACCCTTCTGATTAACAAATACAAATACTTTTCCCATGTGAAACATTCTAACAAAAATTTGTTTCACATACTAGAGCTTTTTTCCTTTTCTTTTATTATGAAGCAGCACGTAAATGCAAACCCGCTTTCCATGGTTCCGCCTGCGCTCCATCGTCCTCGCCCTGCTGCGGTCGACGCTTACGCGCCATTCCAATCGGGGCTGGTTTGTTTATTTACAGAAATATTCTATAATACAAGCATGATTTTAAGCATTACGTTTTCTAAGCCTGTAAAAAATATTCAGGAACAGGAACTGTTAGACAGAGACTATATAAAAATCCGCATTCAGAAAAATCCGTCCTCTTCACTTACTGCAAAAGCAGCTTATAGCGCAGAATTCTTTACCCAGAAACAGGCCTTTCATAAAAGTATGACACAGGCAGAAGCAGAAGACTTTTACAAAAAACATGCAGGTACAACTTTTAAAAATACTGTATGCCGTACAGAATCAGAAGAAATAACAACCATGGCAAACCGTCACGGAGAAATTAAAACAATCACTAAAAAACTTTCTGCCCGGGACGCCACTAAAGAAAATAATAAAAGCCTTTTTAACAAAAAGAAAAACTATATTTTACAGGAAGGGATTCCTGTTCCTTTTCTTGTAAAGCTTGGAGTTATGACTAAAGAAGGAAAAGTCATTGCACAGAAATATGACAAGTTCCGTCAGATAAACCGCTTTCTTGAATTTATAGATGATATAATTCCGGATGTAACAAAACTTTGCACAGGCGATACTGGCTTTACAGAAGAACGCCCCCTGCACATAGCAGACTTTGGCTGCGGAAAATCCTACCTTACCTTTGCAGTTTACTATTTTTTAAAAGAGCTAAAAAAAATTCCTGTAGAAATTACAGGCCTTGATCTTAAAGAAGATGTAATAAAAGAATGCTCTTCTCTTGCAAAAGAATTCGGTTACACCGGGCTTAATTTTTATATAGGAGACGCTGCAGAGTTCAGTTATAAAAATCCACCGGACATAATGATAACCCTTCATGCCTGTGACACTGCAACTGACTATGCCCTTAACTATGCTGCAGGTCACGATGCAAAAGCAATTCTCAGCGTACCCTGCTGTCAGCACGAAATTAACCTTCAGCTGGAAAAAACAAAACTTACGGAAGACAGTCCCTTTGCAAGCCTTAACCGCTGGGGCATAATCCGGGAACGCTTTGCAGCTCTGGCAACAGATGCCCTCAGGGGAGAACTTCTTGAACAGGCAGGTTACTCAGTACAGATGCTTGAGTTTATAGACATGAGCCATACTCCCAAAAACATACTTATCCGTGCAGTAAAAAAACAGGGTCAGGCAAATCAGGAAGCAGCAGAAAAAAGTCTCGTCCGAAGCAAAAGCCTTCTGAAAGAACTCAAAGCAGAACAGACACTTGTAAAGCTTTTGCAAAAATAATAAAACAAGCCGCCCCATACTGCAACTGCTTAAACCGCAAACCGGCTTGACCGGTTTTCCGGCTTTATAGCTTTGTTATGTGATTATCTGTCGTAGTCAGCAGGTTCTACATCAGGGGCTTTTGATAAAACTGCCATAAATTTATCTCGAGAACCTCTTTCTGCTCTTTCTTCCAGATAATTCTGAGTTTCCAAAGCGGAAATTTTCTCTGCAACAGCGGATATAATGAACTGATTTATTGAGATGTTATCTTTTGTAGTTATCTCTTTTACCATTGTATGGTAAGAATCTGGTAGCCTTAAACTTAATGTAGCCATTTTTACACCTCCATTTCTTCCAAAAATTCTTTTGGGGTCTTAATCTTTATTCCTAAAGTCTCTGCTTCCTGAAAGTCTTTCTTATTAAAGGTAACAATTGTTTCTGCTCCTGCGTTTATTGCAAGTTCAAGAACATGGTCATCAAACGGATCTCGCAAATAAGGTCTCCAAAGATAAAATATTTTCGTTCTAATTCCGACACTACAAATGTAGTCAATAAAATCTTCAATGTCGGAGTCTGAAAAAATATTTCTGTCAAGGTGATTTTTCAAGATTGCCTCATATTCCAAAATAAGTGGAACTGAAATTGCAAAGTCAAATAAACCACTACCAATTTTTGAAATCAATCCAAATGATTTTCCGTTTTTGCTTTGCAAAGCTGACAGAACTACATTTGTATCGATTACGATAGGATGTTTCATTAATAGTATTATATGTGATACCACACAGTATATCAAGTAATTTTTTTTACCTTTTCTACACACGGTTTTTTTAGAACATTTCTATGATTTTATATTATCTATTATGAATTTAAATAAATCTGGCAACGGTAAATTATATACTTCCTGAATATCAACTCTATAAGTTGATTTCACTTTATCAATAATCCCTTGTTCTATTTTCTTTTTCTTATCATCATCATATTCGCAATAAAAAAGAGGATAGTCAGACAAATCTAAATCTACTTGTTTATTTTTATTCTGTAATGTAAACGGAATCATTAGGTTCTTAATGTTCATATTCTACCAAAATACGCGCCAGTGAGGGTGTCCACATAACAATGAGTTAAACCGCAAACCGGCTTGACCGGTTTGTCGGCTTTGAACTTCTTGTTATGTGTTCTCATTATCACCAAACAAGATTCTTACAAAATCTCGCCTTGAATACATAATTCTTATTACTTTTACAAACTCATCTTCTATTCTGTAAAAAATAGAATAATTATTTGCAAGAACAAATTTATAATCCGTTGGAAATGAAACATATCTTTCTACAGGAATCCCTATTTCTGGATAGTTTGCTAAATCTTCATAGGTTTCTACAATTTTCTCTACAGTATTATGGGCTGCAATAGAATTCTGCAATTCAGTTTCGATATAGTTTTTTATTTCGAGCAAATCTTGTGCCGCCTGTGGTGAAACTTCTACAGTAAACATCAGAGTCCTACCATCGAACGAACATCTTTTGTGCTAAGCCAGCCTTTTTCTTTTGCGGAATCTTCTCCTTTTTTAAGTTCAGCAAATAAAGTTTTTGTAGCTGTAAGTTTTTCATAATCCTTTATTGAAATCACTGCATAGCAACCTCGTCCATTTTTTGTGAGAAAAACAGGAGATTCATCTGCTACATCCTGCAGAACTTCATTATAATTTCGCAAATCTGAAACCGGTTTTATTGCAATCATATACACCTCTAAATAATTCGTAATATATTACGAATTATATTATCTAATATTTTGTAACAATCGTCAAGAGTACAAAAAAACGCGGTTTGACTGCGTGGTTTATGCATTGGTTACTATATTTTATGGATTGTAATTATTATAAAATCTTCTTTTCTCCAAAACCAATTATTTGTAGGTTCTATAGTTATTGAATACCCCATAGGAGAGTCATAACTAAAACCTGGTGAAAGTTTATAATGACCCATTTTCAGTCGAACCGATTTCGTTTTTCCAATTTTAAGTCTGCGTATATAGAATTCTTCATCTCCCATGGAACTTACACATATGTGAAATGGAATCTCTATTATTTTACCTTTAGAACTTCCTGTTTCATCATTCCAGATTATTTTTAAGTTACGAAAAAACGTATTTTCCATTGCTTCTTTGCGTGCTTTTTCTTTAATAACAATAGACGAAAACACAACAATACAAGTTAGCGAAAAAAATACTAAAATCGAACTAAATAAAATTTTCTTTTTCATTCTTTTTTTCCTAATACCAAAAGCGCCCCAGTGCGGGTGTCCACATAACAAACATTTACAAGGCCCCTGTAAATCAGTAAAATCTTGAGAAAACGAGCAGTGACTTTTCTGAAAGCCGCTGCAAATCCGGGGTAAGAAAATGAAAAAAATTATCAGTGGAAAAGTTCGTGAAGTTTACGATCTTGAAGACGGAAGAATGGTTATCGTTACGACAGACCGCATCAGCGCATTTGACGTAATCCTTCCTACCATGATTACAGACAAAGGAAAGGTTCTTAATGCCCTTTCAAATTTCTGGTTCGGTCTTACAAAAGATATCGTAAAGAATCACATGATTTCTTCAGACCTTAAAGACATGCCTGCAGAATTCCAGAAAAGTGAATACGAAGGACGCACAATCCTCGTAAAGAAACTTAAGATGATTCCTTATGAAGTAATCGTACGCGGATACATGTTCGGTTCAATGTATGAGGCATACAAAAAAGGTGAACCATTCCTCGGACACAGTTTTGACAAAAAATACGAACAGGCAGAAAAACTTGAAGAGCCTATCGTTACCCCTTCAACAAAAGCAGCAGAAGGTCATGATATCAACGTAACTTTTGACTACATGAAAAAAGACCTTGGTGAAGAACTGGCAACTAAGATTCAGAATGCTGCTCTTGCAATTTACAAAAAATGCTACGACCATGCTTACAAAAACGGAATCATCATTGCCGATACAAAGTTTGAATTCGGTCTTGATGAAAACGGAGAGCTGGTTCTTGGCGATGAAGTTCTTACTCCAGACTCAAGCCGCTTCTGGAATCTTGATACCTACAAAACAGGAACAAGTCCTGCAAGCTATGACAAGCAGTTTGTACGCGACTGGCTTAAAGACAATAACCTTGCCGGAGATCCTAACATTAAATCAATTCCGGAAGATGTTGTTGCAAAGACAAGCGCACTCTATCATGAATGCGTTAAAAAAATTACTGGAAAAGACCTCTAGAACAACATGCCGTTTTTAGAACGAACTGATGTTATACTTGCAAGAAGAGGTTTTTCTACCAACAAAAAAATCCGCCGTTTTCTTCAGCGTAATGTTTTTGAAGTAAACGGCATCAGGATTTTAACCGGCGGTACAAGAATCAATCTTTTTGAAGATTCAATAACTATAAACGGCATTCCTTCTGATTTACGGCCTGACATCTACATCATGATGAACAAAAAGTCAGGCTGTATATGTTCAAACAACAGAGATTCAAATTTAAAAACAAATCCTCCTTTAGTTTTTCAGGATATTCCACAAGAGTTAAAAGATGAAGCAGAAAAATTTAATCTGGGAACTTTGCATACAGTCGGACGGCTGGATGCTGATACAGAAGGGCTTCTTATAATTACGACAAACGGTGACTACAGCCACAGAATTACCATACCGGAATTTCACTGTGACAAAACCTATTATTTAAAACTTAAAAATCCCTGCTCCGAAGAAGAACAGAAAGAATACATAAAAAAATGCAGCGAAGGATTTTTTATAGAAGCAGAGCACAATTATACTTCTGCAGGTTACAAGCCGGCCTTTACCTGCAAGCCTTCAGTACTGAGTTTTATTTCTTCCGATGAATGCACCCTTACAATCAGCGAAGGAAAATTTCATCAGGTAAAACGCATGATAAAAACCTTAGGCAATCACGTTTCTTACCTTAAGCGTACTGTTATGGGAAACCTGCACCTGGACCCCGCCCTTCTTCCAGGACAGTGGAGGCACATGACGCAGGAAGAAATCCTGAGTGTGCTGAAATAAAAAAAATTTAACGGTTAAGACTCTTTAAATCCCGTTTCAGATTAGCGCTGTCAGGATAATTTTTAAGTCCCAATTCAAGAACCGCTCTTGCCTCTTCATACTTTCCGGCATTTGCAAGTTCCGCAAAATTATTATGAACACAAACTCCATAATTTCTATAAAATGTATCAGAATATTTTTTCAGCTCGCGTACAGAAGGATTATCTTTATAAGCAGAAGCAGCAGCTTTTGCAGCAGTCAGATATCTTTCTTCCTGAGACATCTGTGCATATTTCCCTTCGGTACTATTCAAAATTTTATCAAAAAAACTTTCATTCCAGCCGAGAATCATCATGTCATTGGCTTTGTTAAAACCTTCTATCGATACGTACTTTCCGCCATCATGCCTGTGAATAAAAGCCCAGCCGCCTTCAAAATCCCTGTTGTTATAAAAGCGGGCCATGGCATTATAATAAAAATCATCATAATCTTTTGAAATGGCTCTCCTGACTCCGTAAGAATCCATTAAATTCTCAAGAAGTTCCAGGGACTGCTCAGGCTTCCCGGCACGATCAAGAGTAACAGCATGATTTCTGACACACAGAATATAATCATTTAAAGCTTCTTCTTTTTCTGCCTCACTGCACTCTGAAAGATAATCCATCCGCCTTAAAGCAAGTTCCTCTGCTTCTTCATCCATACTTCTGTCAGTAAGAGAAGACATAAGGTTTCTTGCAGGCAAAGAAGCAAGCATCTTAGTACTTACTTCTTTTCTTCCATTATAGTAACGTTTTGGAACAGTAACATAATGAGTCATGTTTGCATTTTTAGCTACAGCCTTTTTTACGCCGGGATTAAAACCGTAAGGATTAGTAGTTTCAACATCAATTTTTTTTGTTCCGGTATAAAGCGTTATAAAACAGTGGTCTTTAGTAACCTGAGCCCTCACATCAAGCCCCGCACTTTTTGCAAAAGCCGCATATATGATGCTGGAACTCACGCAGTTATAAACTCCCGTAGAAAAAGCTCTGTCTACAAAACTCTGATTTAACTGATAGTTTCTTAAAACGTTGTCATAAACAAAGGTAAGTATTATTTCTGCAAGTTCTTCATCAGAAAGGGAATCATCAGAGGTAACAGTTTCGTTAAGGGTAGCAGTAAAAAGCTCAAAATCTTCAATGGCCGCCGTAAATTCAGAAGAGTCCCTTTCTACTCCGCACAGTGTCATCGAATCTTCAATAAGGGCCCTGGCTTCTGCAATATCAGAAACTTCATCTGCAGATACCGCCGCACAAGAAAAAAATACCACTGCTATAATGAAACAAATCTTTTTCATTACTAAATTGTATTATGATTCAGGACCATATTCCACAAATCCGGGAATATTCTTTGCAAGTTTCTGCATCCTGCTGTCAGTATTCCAGATTGTATCGGCAATATTCTTCAATTCCACATCAACATCATCCGGCATTGAATAATCCTTTTTATAATGAAGCTGATGTTCAAGACTGGCCCAGAAATCCATGGCAATAGTACGGATCTGAATTTCAACAGGAATTTCCCGCTTCTGGTCACTAAAATAAACGCCTACTTTTACAATTACATGAAGGCTTCTGTATCCGTTAGATTTCGGTTCCTTAATATAGTCCTTCATTTTTATCAGCTTGATGTCTTCCTGATTCAAAAGCATCTGCATTACGTGATAAACATCACTTACAAAAGGACAGGTTACGCGGATTCCGGCTATATCATGAAGACGGTTCACCATATTGTCTATGGTAAGATCCAGTCCCTTACGCTGAAGTTTTTCTGCAATACTCAAAGGGTCTTTTATCCTGCTGGAAATCGTACTTATAGGATTACGCTGATGCTTGCTTTCAAATTCATCCTCAAGAATTTCAAACTTCGTTGTAATCTGCTTGATTCCGCTTTCATACAGCATAAGAAGCTGCTGAAACTCAAGGGCTGTATTTATTACTTTTGCAGGGGTAAAATCCGACATTCCACCCATGGCATTCTTTACTACAAGTTCTTTATCCATATCTGACAATATACCTATTTTTAAATCATTCAGGCAAATTTTATTGTAAATTAAGTTGCGTTGTGATATCTTTTGATATGCAAGTCGCAATATTTTTCGGTTCTAAATCCGACACAGAAACAATGAAAAAGGCCGCCGCTGTTCTTAAAGAATACGGCGTGGATTACAAGGCACACATCCTGTCCGCACACCGCTCAGGAGAACTTCTTGCCCAGACAGTGCGTCAGGTAGAAAAAGAAGGTGCAAAGGTCATTATAGCAGGTGCCGGTTTAAGTGCCGCCCTTCCTGGTGTAATTTCAAGTCTTACCGTTCTTCCTGTTATCGGCGTTCCTCTGGAATGCGTAACTCCCGGAGTTTCTAACGGGCTTGGGGGAATGGATGCTCTTCTTTCTGTAGTACAGATGCCTCCTCAAATTCCTGTTGCAAGCGTAGGAATAAATAATGCTAAAAATGCGGCTTACCTTGCACTTCAGATTCTTGCACTTAATGATGAATCTTTAAGAAAGCGTCTCGTTGAATTCCGTGAAGGTCTTGCAAAAAATGCAGTTTCCGGCTTAAACGTAGATCTGTAATTATATATTATATAGAGGAAAATCACTATTTCAGGAAATAAAAATGAACTGTGGCTGCAATAATAACAATTATAACCCTTTTGATGTTCTTGAGGATGATAAATTCCATGATGAATGTGGAGTTGTAGGAATCTATCTGAACCAGAAATCAGCTGCCAAAAAAAGTAAAGAAAAAAAAGCAGGAACTAAAAAACAGGAAGCCTATTCTGCCAGCGGATTTAATGCAGCAACTCAGGCTTACTTCGGTCTGTACGCTCTCCAGCACAGAGGTCAGGACAGCGCCGGTATTGCCGTAAGTAACGGAGAAGACATTACCATGCACAAAGCTATGGGAACCGTTGCAGAAGCTTTTACAAAAGAAAACCTTGTTAATCTTACCGGATACATTGCCTGCGGTCATGTCCGCTATGCAACAGCAGGAAGCACATCTCTTGAAAATGCACAGCCTATGCTCCAGAAATCAAAACTGGGCGGTATTGCCGTAGCTCACAACGGTCAGCTCATAAACTATGAGCAGCTGAGGGAAATGCTCGAAGAAGCAGGCAGTACTTTTGCCTCAACCAGTGACACTGAAGTTATTGTAAAGCTCATCGCAAAATCCTACAAAAAAGGTCTGGAACGTGCCCTTACGGATACAATCCAGATGATAAAAGGTTCTTTTGCCCTTGTCGTAATGACAGAAAAAGCCCTTATCGGTGCAAGGGATCCTAACGGAATACGTCCTCTGTGTCTCGGAAAAACAGAAAACGGCTGGATTCTCGCAAGCGAAAGCTGTGCCATCGACGCCCTTAACGGAACTTACATCCGTGACATTCAGCCTGGAGAAATCGTAATCATAAACGAAGACGGGGTTCTTTCTTTTGAATTTGGTGAACACACATCAAAACGTACCTGTATTTTTGAATACGTATATTTTGCACGTCCTGATTCAAACATAGACGGAATTCCTGTAACTCTTGCCAGAGAAAAAATGGGTGAATGCCTTGCAAAAGAAAGCGGAGTGCCGGCAGATGTTGTAATAGGTGTTCCGGACTCAGGTCTGGGAGCTGCACAAGGATATGCAAAAGCTGCAGGTATTCCTTATGCCAGCGGAATCGTAAAAAACAAGTACATCGGCCGAACCTTTATTGCCCCTACCCAGCAGGAACGGGAAAACATGGTTTTCGTAAAGCTCAATGCAGTACGCTCTGTTGTTGACGGAAAGCGTGTCGTTGTTATTGATGACTCGATTGTCCGCGGAACTACAAGCCGCCGTCTTGTTCAGATTTTACGCCGTGCAGGTGCAAAAGAAGTACACTTCCGTATTTCTTCACCGCCTGTAAAATTTCCGTGCTACTTCGGAATCAATACTCCTACCAGAAATGAACTTATTTCAAGTCAGCACAATGAAGAACAGATTTGTAAAGAAATAGGAGCAGATTCCCTTGCCTTTATCAGTGCAGAAGGAATGCTGGAAGCCTGCCGTGAATGCAATCCGGAACAGTACGGTTTCTGCAAAGGCTGCTTTACAGGAGAGTATCCTATTTCCGTACCGGGCGAACTTAACGGTAAGCCCTGCAAAAACTAAAGCTCGTCAATAATACTGAACTCTGCCTTTAAAGGCAGATGATCTGAATAACCGCTTCCGTTCCATAGTTTAAATGCTTTTGGGACGGAAGTTTTTTTATCACACCATTCACCGCAGACAGGTTCAAAATTTTGAAGTTCAAGAGTACCTGCATAAAAAATATTATCAATACAACTCCATTCTTCCTTATAAAAATAACTTCCCGGTTCTGCAAGACTTCCATTATGACTCCACGCAGTTTTTACAAAAGTTCCTTCTTCTGACTGCATAAGATTTTCATATCGGCGCAAAAGAACTCTGCCTGTATTTCTGTAAAAACAAAAATTTTCTAAATCACGGTTAAAGTCTCCTAAAGCGATTACATTTTTTTTGCATAAAAGATTTCTGCTCACTGCAGCTTCAAGAATACTTTCCTGCCTGTTTCTCCATTTTTCCGTTACCTCTTCTCCCCCACTCATACTTTTCCAGTGATTTACGGCAAGGGTAACTTCTGAATCTTTTATTTTTACATCCACGCATATAAGAGGACGCAAAGAAGGCTGCCCTTCATTTTCACTTTGAATGGCAGCTGAATGCACACTCATGTTATAAAGAGGAAAACGAGACAGAACTCCACAGCCTACAGCTCCGTGTTCTTCTTTTGCAAAACAGGCCCAGCGGTACACTTTAGAAGAATCCCATTCACCTGCAAGAAAATTATATAAATCATACAGATTTTTTTTATTTTCAAGTTCTTCCAGCACAATAATGTCAGCATCAATTTTCTTTACAGAAGCCGCCAGTCTTTTTAAGCGCTCAACATAAACTTCCTTATTCCATCTGTCGTTTTTCAGAAACTGTGAATATTCACAGCCATCATTTTTCCCGTCAAAGAATGTCTGAACATTCCACGTTGCCACAGTGAATGATTTTCTATCCGTCATACCGCTGCATGAAAAAAACAAAAATACAGATACCAGCAAGATTATAGTAGTGCAATAAGTTTTCATAAAAATTCCCCATATATATATTTGCACTGAATTTTCAAAAACTACACAAATGGGGGGAAAATTTTTAATCTTTAGTTCAGGATGATACAGTTTTCACGAAAAATATTTTTTTCTATCGGAACTTTAAAAGTCAATTCATTGTATATCGCGGTAGCAGCAATAAGCAAATCCATATCTTCGATTCATATACCTTTGTCAAACATTTTTGCCTTTATGTCAGCAAAAACTTCCATAACTTATAGCTGTGCAATATTTGATATTACTATCTCATCTAGCATATTTTTAATATCATCAAACGGAACATTCAAATCCAGTGTCTTTACAGAAATCTGATTACCACTCATTTGATATGTTTCATCCGGCTGAATGTCCTCATCTGTACGAGCATATAAAAGCATTCCGCTTACTTTATGGTTTTTATCTTTTAATTCAGCTTCTTTATTTTTTACATATGTAAAAATCTGATAGATATTTGCAGAATGAATCGAATGTTTATCAAATTGAACTTGAGTTGTATGACTATAATATTTTGCATCGATAATAAGAACTGTAGTTCCCTTCTCTAGCATAATATCAGACTGCATAACTGGGAGCATATTGTCTATACCATCGTCTAGCTGCCAGTCGATTTCTTTTGAATTTGCTTTTAATTCTGGATGCTCTTTTCTGTAGTATTCCAAAATAAATTTTTCATAAAGACGACACATTCTCTGTTCATCAAGGAAGTCCATAATTTTTACATCGGTTCCATTTTCACTATGAAGCAAACCTTTAACAGTAAAATAACAGATACCTATCAACATTTTGTAAGTCTGATTATTTCTGCTGTACTTTACATTCCAATTAACTGTATGTAAATCAATTATTGAAACTTCTTCCAAAAACATTAAGAGATTTCTGATATTTTTTTTACGCTCAGTTTTGATTTCAGATTTCATCAAAAGAACAAGAGTACTTTTTATAATCTGATTCAATGATGTATCTACTGAATAATCATCATAAATACATTCAAGTCGTTTCTTGATCAGACTATTTTTCTTAAGAGAAGCAGAAACATCTATTTTTCCACGCAAGAAAGACAATTCTTCAGATTTCTCTATATACTCCTTAGTAAGGCCTCGCTTAAGCTGCACACTTACTCCCTGAATCAGAATTGCAGCGAACAAATCTGCAGTATTCTTAAATTCTTCACTTCCAAGATGTTTATAGCCATCTTCCTGCAAGACCTTAAAGGCATACGAGAGCATGTAATATATGTTTTTAATCTGAATATTATGTTCAATCATTTTATCGAACTACACTCAACAAAGCATTTGACCACTGCTTAACTTTCTCAGGTTCGTCGAACCAGTATTCTTCCAACAATGGAATCATTTCGTATTCAACTATTTCCTGGAGCTTCTCATCAGAAATTGTTTCAGGTTTTAAATTACAGAAGTAACTATGACCAATACAGAAACCTTTCCCCAGAGAAGCGTCATTCTCGATTGCCTGATTCAAGTCTTTAATTTTCTGAATAAGTGCATCAAATTTTGTAAACTTCAATTCATCTTGATAGTCTCGGAAGCCTTCTGAATCAAAACCTGGCTTAATATTAAAAAATGCAAATCTACGGCGTAAGGCATAGTCAAGCATCGCCAAGCTTCTGTCAGCTGTATTCATGAGTCCAATAATATAAACATTTTTTGGAACACTGAACATTTCTTTTTTATAAAGGAGTCTAAGTTCCTGTCCACGTTTATCACTTTCAATAAGCATGAAAAGTTCCCCGAATATCTTGCTTAAGTTACCACGGTTGATTTCATCAATTATGAAGTAATATTTATTTTCTTCATCTTCAGATGCTTTTTTACAAAAATCATAGAAAGCTCCTGTTTCCAATTTAAAGCCATTTTCAACAGGACGATATCCCATAATGAAGTCTTCATATGAATAACTTTGATGGAATTGAATCATTTGAACTCTTGATGAATCTTTCTTTTCCATAAGGGCATAAGCAAGACGTTTTGCAGCGAATGTTTTTCCAACTCCAGGAGCCCCCTGAAGAATAATATTCTTTTTTGAAGTAAGAAGATGATCAATGGTGTTCAAATCTTTTTCGGACATGTAAACATCAGTTAAGAAATCATCTTTTGTATATGCTTTATAAGAAATATCTGATTCTTCAATTTCCTGAGTTAATTCTTCATCTCCAAGGAATAGTGCATTTAATGATTCTACATAACCGATATCTTTTGTAATATCTGTAAGAGTCTTCATTGTTGCCATTCCATCAGGATGTTCATGTTCTTCATTATGTGTCCATTTAACTTCTCGAAGATGTGGATAGTCACTTTCTTTATCATCAAAATAATAATTTGAAGTTACGATACCTCTACCAATCAAAGTATTTCGCCCCTTCTTTGCGAAAATAACATCACCTTCCTTCATTTCATATACAAACTGCCAAGCTGCCAGGGAATCCATTTTGAAGTTTCCTGTTCTGCCAGATACAGTTTGCATTTGAGCAACCATATCAGATCTGGTTGCATAAGAGGAAAGATTTCCTATTTTTTCAAAGGAAACACCCATAACTCCTTTTTCTCGGAATTCATCCCATTTATCAGCCTGTGTACCTGGTGAATAAAGCCAGTAATGAACTTTACTGTCAGAAGCAAAATTATCGTTTTCAGTTTCTGTATTTTCTTCGGAAATTTCCCATTCTCGCCAAAGACCAGACTTCCAGAAATTAGCCTTATCAACTGTTTCAGCCAACGCATGACTTTTCTCTGCAAATCCTAGTGTTTGATCAATATTATGTATTCTACACAAGTAATTTAAAGCCTTATCCTGGAATATGTTCATCATATTCTTATTTGAATACATGAATGCAATTTTCAGTTTTACTGACCTACTAAAATCAATCTTGTCAATTTCTGCAAAGTTTCCTTCGTTTGCAAGATGAGCTACTTTAGAGACTATCGCTCTAACATTTTTGAAAGCTTCCTGAGCAGTTTCACCATATTTCTTATACCAAGCATATTTATCATCCTGCATAATTCCAGAAACATTACAATCTTTCTGCTTTTTAGCATAAATTCCATGTTTAGCTGCAGTTCCTCCGCCAATACCACCAAGGGCACGAGTCTTGAACTCAATCAAGTTTGAAAAATTATCGTTAGAAAGACCGATAACATATTCATCAATATCCATCGAATCAAGTTTTTCCAGTGGAAACCTTTTTAAGAAATCCATATGAAGTTCATCTAATTCAACAGAATTTTCTACAACTGGATTCACTTCATTAAAGATATCAATTAACAAGCGACCATTATATTTCCAATAAGGTAATGGTGGCATATTATTCGAAAATTTACCTACCTGAACTGTTAGACTTGAAAGAGAAACCGTCTGTCCCTGATATATAACGTTATGTTCATCTTTTACAGTACACTTAATATTTTCATCATTCTTAAAAACCAGTTCTGCACCTGGTTCTATTTCCATTTCATCGAAACTAAATCGTCCGCGTTTTTTTGCCATATATAAACCTCTTTTCCTTATTCCTTACTATTCTTATCCTTCTATTATGATTATCGAATATTCTATCCATCAAATTTACCGACATATTTCAACCATTCAGACTTTGCAAGCTGACCGGGATTTGTGCCCGGCTTACCTACAGGAACCGGCACTCTTAATTCCTCGTAATACTTCTTCCAGTAATCAGAAATTTCATTTTCACTATCACCAAACTTCATCGGGATAATATCAAAAATCAGAAGGATTTCTGAAATGTATTGAGAACAGTAAAACTTTCCATTGTCTGGATAGAAGGAATGATTATATTTACAACCCAAATATCTCTCTGCCCTCTCCCTGATGATTTCGGCATCAATTTCCGGGTAGCGGTAAATGAAAACTTCATGTTTTTCTTCGGCAAGATATTCTTCAGGATTCTGTTTTGCCACGCCCCTTTTTCGTGAAGCATGGTAAAGCATTCCGTCAAAGTAGATTCCAACGTGACTATATTTTTCTGTTGTTTCGATAATTGCTTTTTGATAAGTCTGATTCATCGCTCATAAAAAGCAGGTCGCCGTTTTGTAAAATACTTTTATTCATCCTACTTCCCTACGACCACTTGCCCTGCAAATACCAGCCCTACTCCTACAACCACGCTCAGTGCAATATAAAGAAGCGCAAGTCCAATATGTCCTGTCTTAATAAGAGTCTCTGTTTCTAAGGCAAAGGTCGAAAAAGTCGTAAAGCCTCCGCACAAGCCGGTCTTTATAAAAAGTACACTCTTTGGTGAAAGCGAACTATTCTTTACGGCAAGTGCTGCAATAAGTCCGATAACAAAACAGCCAAGAAGATTTATCACAAGAGTCTTTATCGGAAAGGTAAATGGTTCTTTGAGGGGAATCAGACCTATCAGATATCTGAGGCAGGCACCGATTCCACCGCCCAAAGCTACTACTAAACAATTCAACATATAATCCTACTTTGCCATCTGCATGGCCATATACATCCTCATATTAACATCTTTATTGCGGGTGTTGAAGATTTTCTCAAAGTAATCTGTCCACTCGTAACTTCTCCAGCAACCGAAATCATCTATGTAACCGTTATCGAAATTGAGTCCTGCAAAGTAAACTCCGTTTATCTGATTTGCTTCGTACATACTTGAAAAACCTTTCATCGGTTATCCGAATATTAGGATAATTAAGTTTATCCTAATAAATTTATTATCCTCATATTTTTCAATATCTGCTTATAGTATAAACAAATAAAAATGAAAATATGAGGATAAAATATACAAGAGTCAAACCATTAGAAGATAATTTTGGCCCTTACCTCACAAGAGAAAACTGAGGTTTCAGTGTTGTGCGTATTGCCAATAAATAAAAATTATCAGTTAAAATCAATCAAAAGACTTGTCACATCTGGCAAGTCTTTTTGATCTTAAAAAAAATGCAGTGTAACCGCCACACTAAAGTATGCGGAAAAATCGACAGCGTAAAAAATCCTCTTGCAGGAAAAATCACAGCAGATTCAATCGGTCAGATAATTATGGAAGAAGAAATCTGCGATAAATCAAAAACGCAAATTATCTGCAAAGAATAAAATATCAGGAGAAATAAAATGGCAATTACAGTAAATCTTCGTTACACAGGAAGACTTCCAGAATAAAAATATGAGCTTCAGTCCTACTTGGGCTGAAGCTCCTTTGTGCGATTATCTTCCGGTTTATTCTTCCATCAAGGATTATGTATTACATTTCTCTTTCCACTATTGGCAGTTCCTCTTACTTCTTCGTGGTAAAAGTAATCTACAATTGTTGGATGTCCTTTCTCTACTCTCTCATACGGAGTTTCATTATCAACAAACCTGCAATCATACTTTTTAGCCAGCTCTTCTGCTTTCTTTTCCAGCGCTTCAAAATAGCTGCGGTTCTTTTTGTTATAAATTTCGTCATACAGTGGCACCAGATCCGGATGTTTATCGGAAATGTATTTCATGATATCTGCCTTAAAACCTCCGCGAAGATTCAGATTCTCAAGCCATACAAGGTCACACTGATCTTTTGTCCTGTCTATGATTGCTTCTATATCGGTAATCCCTGGGAACACGGGTGAAATGAAGCAAATTGTACGAATGCCTGCCGCATATACCTCTTTCATTGCAGCAAGCCTTCTTTCTATGCTTACTGCCGCATCCATATCATCTTTAAACTCTTCATTGAGAGTATTGATTGACCATGATACTGTAAGTCTGCTATTTTCATTAATCTCTTTTAGCAGATCCAGATCTCTTAGTACAAGGTCTGACTTTGTGCAGATAAGTATGTCCGCACCACTGTCCTTTAGTTCCTCCAGAAGTCTTCTTGTATTTTTATATGTTTCCTCTAGCGGATTATAACCATCCGTAACTGTTCCAATAATCACCTTCTGGCCGGCATACTTCTTTGGATTTTTTATTTCAGGCCAGTCTTTCACATCCATGAAGGTTCCCCATTCTTCCGTATGCCCTGTAAAGCGTTTCATAAATGATGCGTAGCAGTATTTACAGGCATGGGGACACCCCACATAGGGATTCACCGAATATCCTCCAATAGGAG
Source organism: Treponema rectale (assembly GCF_014202035.1). NCBI lineage: Bacteria > Pseudomonadati > Spirochaetota > Spirochaetia > Treponematales > Treponemataceae > Treponema > Treponema rectale. The sequence goes on along the minus strand of NZ_JACHFR010000005.1, from coordinate 50,998 downwards.
TATTCGATTTTGTCATTACACTTTTTGTTTCTATATGATTTACTTTGATTTCTGGTTGTTCCATATTCTCTGTTCCTCCAGCACTTTGTTAAAAGCATCCGGCATTTCCTGTATCATTTCTTCTCCCATAATCGGAACAAGATCTTCTTTCCAGAATACAGGAATGTTCAGTTCATGAGCCTGTTCTGTCAATGAATAAACCCACCCGGAATCTGTTTTAACAGTCCTGCTCTTTGCACCTGTCATAGTTCCCACCACAATCCAGTCAATGCCTGTAAGATCAACCTTACCCGGATCATCGAACAAAGGCTCAAAGGTCACATGATAATGCTTTGCCCTTACATTGCTCCGCAGTGCATCAATACGCCATAACTCAGACTTTCTCGTAACTGTAACGCCAAACCATGCATTATCAAGATTTGTTTCAAAAGACAGAAGATCCGGTCGTTTGGTAAGAAAAAGAAACTGGTGCTGAGGATTCTCTGCTATCTTTTTAAAGACTTCCTCTCGCCATTCCTCATGCCAGCCCGAGAGATCGCTCATACCGGTCAGCAGAAAATTCTGCGGCTTTTTCTTTTCCATCATACGAAGCTTGCCTTGAAAAAACTGTGGCTTTTCAAAATCATCTATGATGTGATAACGCCTCGTATTGTTTCTGGCATAGCAGTACGGACATCCAACAGTGCACCCTATAACAAGATTCATGTTCTGAATCTGATCTTTAATACAGATACTCATTTGTCACTCCATTCCTCAAGGTTTACCCTGATGCGGTTAAGATACTCTTCAAACTGAAGAATCTCTTTATCCGTAAAATCACGATAATAAATATTCCCCATCTCATTGGATACGGAGTCATAAGCTTCTTTAAGTTCTTTGGTTTTATCTGTGAGGAACAGAAGAGTTTTTCTCTTATCAGCTTCATCCGTTTTGCGGCTTATCAGTCCGTTTTTTTCCATCCGCTCAAGCATGGTCGTAAGTGAAGTAATTGCAAGTCCGCTTTTCTCGGAAATAATTTTAATAGGAACGCCATCTTCCTGCCATAAGACATACAGAATCCTTCCCTGAGCTCCGTTAAATGCATCAATGTTTTTTTTTGCCAGTATCCTTTCAAATATACGATCACCCAGCTGTTTTATTTTTGTAACAAGAAATCCACCATTTGTCTTCATAATTAAATATTCCTATATCGTAGTTTTATACTACCATATAGGAGTATTTGTATCAAGCGCACATATCATAACTTCCAATTTTGTGTTCCAGCATTCATCACGACAAACAGGAATTTGTATCACAGAACCATCAGCAATGTTCCGGCTCCAATTTAGAATGAAGGACGGACATTTTGAAAACATCTGTCCTTATTATCATGAATTGTGAAAACGGACTGACCTCTGATCCATTCATCAATAAACTTCATCTCTTTAATCTTATAATTTCCGATGAGGCTAGATTGAAAGCGGCTGTCAAAGACCTCTTTTGGGAAAATGTGACTGTATGTAACCCGCCAGACTTCATCTAAAAGAGTATACCATTCATATCCGTCTTCTTTTCTAACGTATCCGCAAATTAAATTTAAGTTTAGCTAATTATTGCACACATTAAATCCATTCTCCTGATGAAATGGGAATTCCAATATAGTTGTTCGCAAATGGTGACATTTCCATCAGGAAGTATGAATAAACGACTGCTTAGTACAAAACTTGCGGCACCGTGAAACTTTTTACTGCTTCCTTTATCGGAGTAATACCTTTTATTTATTATGGCATGCTTCATTAGGAAATCTTTGCATGAAATTCAGTACGTTTATAATAATATTTCGCTTATATACTATATTATAAATATACTGAATTTCTGCAAAGATAAAAAATACTATTATGTAATAGTTTACCAAATATTTATCTGACGTTAAATATATTAACGAGTATCATATGGATAGTGGTTTTATTTAATATTGTTTCCATTAAGGGAAACTGTGCTGAGCAAAGACTCTTTGAGAATAATGGCTATGTAAACAGGGGCAAACTTGCTTTTGCCTATCACTTCAGTCTTTCCAAAATTTATCGACATCAGGTGTGCCTCGGCTATAACCAACAGCCATTGGGTCGAAATTCAACAAGCCAAATAAATACCATGCGCTCGACGATATGCAAATATTTGTGTCTGCTCCCTTCCAAAGTTGCAAGCTGCCATAGGTAGTGCCAAGATTTGATGCATAGGGCAATCCTATGGAATTAGGATAGAGCGTGCTTGATATCAGTAACTTTCTCATTTCTGCCAAATAGGTTGTCGACTTGTAGGAGTCGGCAGCTTTTTGGTAAGCCACCACCATCTGTCCTGTGCCCTCAAGCCATACAATGTCTTTGTCGATGTCGGGTGCAAACCCTGTTATCAAGGCGCCATTGACTGTGGCTCTTTGGGTGTTTGCATACATTGTTGTTTTTTCGAGCACTGTTTTGGGGAAATCCTCAAATGTGCAATATCCCCAACTGTGGTTGTCGAGTGCATATTCATAATAATTTCCTAGCCATGACACCAACAAGCCATCAGTACTGTTGTATCTGTTTTCTTTAAGGTATGAGAGGAGTTTTTTGTGAAAGTCGTCATATCCCTGCACTGCACAGTAGGCATCAATCATACCTTCGGTATTTTTCGGGATAGTACTATTGCTTGCAGTGATGCCTCCCCAAAGTCCACCATCTTTGTCTTGCAGTGAACGAATCCAAATCTCCAGCGTCGACTTTAGTTTGTCATATTTTGTAGTCTCTACCTTTGCCGTGTAGTTGTTCAGTGCTATTAGCAGCCAGGCATTGTCACCAAGCCATCGGTCGCCCGAAGTGGTACCGTCGGTACTGCGGAACTGATAAAAACCACCATTGGTTGTGAGCTCACTACCTATGCGCTGATTAAAGAAATTGAAAATAGATTCAGCCTTGGAATACTTGCCCGTGGCAGTGAACACAAGTGCTGCTAGGGCGTTGTCGTAGAGCGATATCGTGCTGCTGCTCTCGGTGCTTGGCAGTAGTCCGTTGGAGTACTGCACATTTTCAAACCATGCCACGATGTTTTCGGCCTCAGCCGACAGGTTGATGGCTGTTTTCTCAGCAACAAAGGTAACAGTCAGTGTCGATGACGCTGTTGCCGATGCTGGCGTAAAGGTGTAGCCATCGGCCATAGGAGTTATTTTCACACTGCCCTTCAAGTTGGATACGCTCCACTCGCCCGATGCTAAACTGTAGACCGTCTGGTTTCCAATTGTTAGTCTTATGTTCGCAAGTCCACTGCCATCCGAATCAACAACTTTTCCTGAAACAGTAAACGTTTCGTCTACTTCCGAACTATTGTTGTCACTTGAACATCCTGTAAGTAGGAAAATGCTCAGTATAAAAAATGATATAATGTTTTCTTTCATATTATCTGATGCTATGTTTTTTAATTGTAAACAAACGAGGCAGATATTACATCGCGGCTATTAGGACCAATCATCACCTCGAATTCGCCTGGCTCACAAACATATTCTAATTCATGATTGTAGAATTTTAAATCCTCTGATGTTCTTTTGCAATAGAAATTCCAAATTATTTCCAACAAAATTCCAATAAATTTGCAAATGGAATTCCATGGAATTTCCATCTGCAAATTGCTTGATTTAATCTTTCATAAGGGCGTGTTCTAGACGCCAGTCTTTGTTTCCTGTATTAATCAGGTGACCATAATGAACAATCCTATCAATAATGGCAGCAGCAAGCTGGTCATCAGTGAACAGTGGCCCCCATTCATTGAAAGTCAGGTTTGTTGTAATTATCAGGGACAGTCTTTCATAGGCATTGGAAATTACAGAAAACAGAAGCTGTCCGCTTTCGAGATCCAGCGGCAGGTAACCCCATTCATCAATGCAGATCAGATTCTGTGCCATAAGTGTCTTATATGCCCTGTCCAAAGTTCCGTTGTTCTTTGCAGTCTTCAGATACATGACAAGGGATGTAAGCGTGAAAAACTTAACCTTGTAATCAGCATTACATGCATTAACTCCAAGGGCTATTGTTGCGTGAGTCTTCCCGGAACCGCAGCCTCCATAAAAGACAATTGTGTGTTTCTTTGTGATGAAGTCCAGGCTCAGCATTTCGTCTTTCGTGAAATTCTTTGGAAACTTGATTCCCCTGAAGTCATAGTCATCAAAGGATTTCATCGTAGGAAAACTGGCGCTTTTCAGGAAACGGGCCCTTCTTGAAACCGTTCTGACATTCTTTTCATCTTCCAGCAGAACTTTCATATTTTCCAGCTCTTTCAAGCCTGCCTTTTCCATGTATCTGTTGATTACAGGCTGGGAGAAGAACATTTTCTTCATCATTTCTCCAACTTCACTCTGTAATTCCTTTTTATCAGATTGCTGCATCGTTGTTTTCTCCTTCGTACATCATGAAACATCCATATTTATCAAAGCTGACACCAGTCTGGTTGAAGCTGAAATCAACCGGACATGAATTTACCCTTGAGCAGCATGCCATGACATTGCATTCCTTTGTCATATCTACTTCCCTTGCCGCCATTTCCGTAAAGGCTTCCATGACAACCGTATATTCAAAGCTGCCCATTGCCTTCTCAAACTCGTAGAAAATCCTGTGCCTAAGGTTTTCATCCCTTGTCCTGTCCAGATATTCCTTAAACGGATTCCCGTTGAGAAGATTCGCCCTGAAAATACTGTTGCTCCATGATCCCGGTTTTCTTACAAGAGACCTAAGGCTCGTAACTGCACTTATGGATTCTGTCCTTTCGCTGCCGTATTCCCGGTCAAATTCTTCGATCAGATTTCCGCAAAGATCATAAACAGCTACTTTCCATGCCCATGTCTCAACAATAACTTCGCTGTTCCTGTATTCTGACGGAAGCGTATATTTGTGGATGTTCTCCAGCGTGACGTTGGCATAATTGTCGGTTTTCCTGTTGAGGATTCTTTTTGCGGCAAAGCGTTTGGGTGGCAGAGGAAGCAGAGCCGTTTCCCTTTCTTCCTCAAAAAGCTCATCCACCGGTTTCTGATGGATGTAATGCATTCTTTCGCCCATAAGCTTTTCATTCATGACCAGAAGTTCAGTCTCGTTGAATTCCTGGATGTCAGACGGAATCTGGATTGGAGGCGAAAACATGTTCCGGCGGATATAGCCTACGTTTGTTTCTACATTCCCTTTTTCATGTCCTGCATACGGATTGCAGAACCGGCTTTCAAAGCCATAATGAATTCTGAAGCGTATGAAGACTTCATTCTCCTCAAGAATTTTGCAGGTTCTTCTTCCGATTCCTGTTGCATTATCAAACACTATCTTTCCCGGTACTCCTCCGATATATTCAAAAATGTACAGAAGCCCCTGCATCACACATTCGCAGTTCTCGCCCCTGAAAATCTGAACGAAGGCTTTGTTTGAATAGGGAAAGGAAAGTACAAGATATTTCAGACGCTGCCGGCCACAGGATGTGTCAAAGTCTGCTTCTCCAAAATCCGCCTGTGCTTCTCCGGGATACCACGTAAGGTGACTGAATCCTGCATCTTTTTTATTCTTCCTGTTGTATTCATTTAGAAAGCGGTTTACTGAACTGTAGGATGTTTCCGCTGCCGGTTGCGCCTCTTTCAAAAGCTTATAGACACGTTTTGCGGTCAGTTTCTGTTTGTACCAGTTATGCTCATTCTCTTTCAGAAGCTGCACTATCCAGTCTTTATACTGGTCTACAATTTTGGGCTTCTCACTTCTGGCTGGCAGCGGCTCGCTGAAATCTTCTTTTTCGATGTACTTTTTTGCTGTCTTGTAATCGACTTTTTCTTCACGGCAAATCTGTGCAATGGTCATGCCATTTCTGTGTTTTTGCCGTATACTTTCTACGGTGGACATTGAAATCATCTCCTTGACTCCTCTTAGTTTTTTGCGTTACCAAGAGTGTCTCATAAAACGGGGATGAGCTCATGTCCCCATTTTATTTGTGTGCAAATTCCATGGAATTCCTGTTGGAAAATATTGGAATTCTTGTTGGAAATTTGTTGGATGATTTATTGTAAATTAACATACTCTTTCCTTATCAGATTTACATATTTGAGAGGTTACTGATGAAGAATACTATATTTTCAAGTTCACTTGGATATTTGTTCGAAGGGTTTATACGGCAGAAGCAAAATGAAGGTTTTAGTTACGAGGAGCAAATTTCTCGACTAAAAAATTTTTGATAAATATTGTTTAAAAAAGAATATTACTGCTGATTCTATAACAAAAGAAAACCTGAGAAACTATTTGACTATAAAAGAAACTGAATCAAAAAATTCGTTTTATGCACGATTCTGTTTAATTCGACAATTTTTGATTTATATGAATGCACGGAGGATTCATGTTTCTATACCTAATATTTCAATTTCAAAATCTAAGCCAGTTCCTTTATGAGCAGGTAGAGGCATTTATTTCTAGTGTTGATAAGAATCCACCAAAGAGAAATTTTAATTATTCTGTGTTTTTCAGACTGCTATGTACAACAGGATTAAGAGTAAACGAGGCTCTTAAGTTACGAATTAATGATTATGACGAAATTAATAAAAGTTTGACTGTCATACATGCAAAAGGAAACAAGGATAGAATTATTTATCTGGCAGATGATATGAATCAGTTGCTAAGAACTTATTTGAACAGCAGGAAGAGAAGGTCACCATTCATATTCTATGGAAATGATATAAATAAACCACATACTTATGGAGTTGTGAGTAAAACTTTTAGAAAAAGATGGATGCAAACTAAATTTTATACGAATACAGGGAAAAATCCAACTGTTCATTCTCTAAGACATTATTTTGTAATTAAAAGAATCAATTTATGGGCTTCCGAGGGAATCTCTATTAATTCAATGATTCTTTATCTATCGAAACATCTGGGGCATGCAAGTCCAAATGAAACTTATTATTACTATCACCTCATTAAGGATTCCTTAAAAATAATGTCTACAAAGGATGTTACAGGAAAAAAAATTATGGAAGGTATTAAATATGAAGAAGAATAGTGAATTATTTTTTTCTAAGACAAAAAATTTTTTAACTGTGTATTTAGTTAAACAATGTAATAAGAGTGTTTATACGGTTAAGTCATATAAAGACACATTAACAATATTCAGAAGATTTATTGGTGAGGTTGAAAATATTTCAATCAAGACATTTAAATTTTCAGATTGCAAGCGTGATGTATTGCTTAAGTTTATTGAATATTTAAGAAATGGCAAAGCCGCAGTAAGCACAATCAACAACAAATTGGCAGGCATACGTGCTTATTTATGGTATTGTTCTGACGAAGATGTAGAATTGCAACCAATAGCAATTATGGCTTCAAGAATTCCTTTATTAAAGGAACCCAAATTGATAAGACCTATAATCTCACCTGAAATTATGACCGATTTTCTTTCGGGTGTTTTTTCTCATACATCAAAAAGTAAAAGAGATCAATTAATGCTTATGCTGCTGTATCAGACTGCTGGAAAAGCAAGTGAGATAACTGCAATTAAAATAAAAGATATTATACTGTCAGAAAGAATTATTCTTTTTCATGGGAAAGGGGATAAGGAAAGAATTGTAACTTATGATGAAGTAGCAGCTTTACACTTAAAGGCATTCCTTAAAACAGACCATAAAAACATGAATCCTGATGATTATTTATTTTTCACAAAAATAAAAGGAGTTAAATATCAAATGTCTTTAGGAAATGTTGAGCGCATTGTAAATAAATATGCAGAGTTACTAAAAGAGCTACATCCAGAATTACCTGAAAGTGTTTATCCACATATGTTTCGAAGAACCAGAGCAACTAATTTATATCAGGATGGAGTTGATTTAGAGCTGATTTCGAGATATATGGGCCATTCCTCTACTGTAACAACAAGAATATACGCACAACCATCTATGGCTATGTTAAAAGAAATTATGGATCGAGCAAATCCGTTTTCAGAATACGATTCTACCAATAAAGATGAATTTGATAACTTAACAGAAAATGATATTATAGAGATGTGTGGTTTAAGACCATAATAATTTTATCCTCATATTTTCATTCTTATTTGTTTATACTATAAGCAGATATTGAAAAATATGAGGATAATAAATTTATTAGGATAACATCGAATACATGTCTTTGCAGAAAACAAAGCTGATAGTTGTGTCGGGATTGTTCAACAGTAGTCCTCCTCCAAAATCTGACCAGATTTAAGAAGAGTTTTTCATACTTTTTAGTTAAGTTTTGAACTGACTTGGACTCAATTCCTTTAATCCTTTTTGTGGCCGTTTTTCATTATAATCAAGCCGCCAGGATTCTATTATTTCTTTTGCTTCTGACAGAGACGTAAAATAATTTACATTAAGACATTCATCCCGAAATACCCGGAATAAAACAGTTGTCTGTAGGTTTTCCAGGACTAGAAAAGACCTGTTTAACCGAATGAGTTTTACACCAGTTCTGTACAGCTGAACTTCTAAATTCAGGTCCATTATCTGTCTGTAAAAATGAAAAAGGTTCATCGAGCCATATTCAAGAGATATATTCCTTTCTTCTACTTCTTCAATTAAATCTGAAAATCTATATTCTTTATAATTCGCATTCATCTACTTTTCTTCCTCATCTTCCAAAAAAACAGAGGCCTTTGTATCTTCTGTAAGACCGATACCGTCTCTTGCATTGAGTGGCGTAACGACTTTCTTTCCTGTTTTCTGCTCAAGTTCAATGCGTGCATTTTTGGCGATGCTTGCGCCGTCTACTGCATTCTTTACATGGTCGCTAAAATTTTTAGGGTCGTTGGACTCAGAGATTTCTTTTGTAGAAAGTTCTGCCAGCATATTCAAGACAAGCTCCTTGTTGGTCATGTTGTCCCGTAAATTCTCTTTTTTAAGACCTTTGTATTCCTTGTATTCTTTTGCAGTTTTGCCTGCCCATGTTTTATAGATTATGTCCGTGAGCGTGGCAAACTGAACACCTTCTTTTAAACCGTGCTTTTTCCATTCGTCAGTAAGGTCTTTGCGGATTTCTATAGATTTAAGCCGCTGGTTTATCCAATTTTCCGAGTATCCTAAAGCCCGGTATTCAGCCAAAGCCCGCTGAATTCCCTGCTCAGGATCCTGCATTTCATCAAGACGTTCTTTTGCAACCTGAGCCATCCAGAGTTTAAATGGCTCAGCCTTTGGAGAAGGAATTGACTGAATCAGTCGGAAAAGCTGCTCGGTGTTCATGCAGTCGGTTTTGTACATTTTACCGTCTGATGATGGCATTTTCAGTTGACTACAATTTGTAGTCAACTCACTTCCTTCTGCTTTAAGGCGAGTTTTTAATACACTCCAGTATTTTCGTGGATTCGGACTTTCCGTCAAAACGGCGACAACATCCACAACCGAAAAATACCACTCTTCGCTTTCTTTATCCCAAAGGGTGCGGACTTTTTTATCTTCAAACAGTTTTATCTGGGTATTTTCTGTCATTCAATCACCTCCCAATGGCCGTTTTTGTCTGCACCGATACGCTTTATGATGCCCTGCTCCTGCAATTTTTTCATGTTTTTATTTATGTTAAGGCGTGCAATTCCTACAATATTTGATAATTCTTCTTGTGTAATAAATGGATTTTCTTTAATAACTCCAATTATTTTTTGCTGATTTGCAGTAATCTTTACAGTTATCTTTTGTGTAATCTTTTCAGTTTCTTTTACAGATACCTTTTTCATATATTCATCATAATCAATATGGGTATATCTGTTTTTAAGTTCGTTGTTTTCGCCAAGCAGAATGTTACGAAAAAACTTTTCAAGATATTCCGTATTCATATAAATGCCCTTCTGCATGTTTGTATAATTTGCACGCACTAAGGCATTTCGGAAATACCAGCTGTGTTTTTCAAAAGGCTCGTTGTTCACATTAAAACCTAGCGATCGAAGATATTTGATTGTAAAAACGGCTGTTGTTCTTGTGTTACCATACGCCGCTCCGCGTCGTTTGCATGAGTGGAAATTATTGACGTTTGTGCCTTGCGGCACATGCGCATCACCAAATGGATGAATCTGCCACATGTTCGCAACAAATCGTGTAATATGCTTTACAGCATCTTCCTTTGAAAGTTTGGAATAGTCAAAACTCTTTTCCGTTTCAAAATCATATTTCAGAGTTTCTTTAATCAGATCTGCATTGGCATACAAAACTGTGTCACCGTTCAACACCCATTCTTTTTTTGTAATGTTGTAATCGCGAAATTTTCCGGCTTTTACTTTATAAAATACGCCTTTGAATAAACGCTCGTGAATTGATAACAATTGATTAGGAGTGAAACTAAAAGATTTTTCAGAAAGAAGTTCTGTAATTCTAGTCGAAACTTTATCTGCTTCTTCTGTGTCATCATCATCTTCGGTGCAGGATGTTTTTGATTCGTAATAAGAGTCTATAAGTTTTTTTGCTTCTTCAATTGAAATCTCACCTTCAATATTACGCTTTGCAGTTTCATATAGATAAGCTGAAGGTGTAAGTCCATCAACCTGCTGTAAGCCAGTTGCAATTGACCAGGCGATGCTTTTCTCTTTTTTGTCAGGTTCACCTTCGCGGATGTAGGATTCAAAATCTATTTCGTATGGATTCTTTTCCACTTCAAACCTCTTTTTATCAACAAACGGATTTGTTCAGGTCTAACGACCTTCACTTTTTAATGAGAGCATCGTTAGATGCGAGCAAATCCGTTTGTTATTTTTCCTTATTTTTCAATAAGGTTAGTCTTTCCCATTTCAATGAACTCTCGCCAAAATTTACAAGTAATCCAACAGCAAAATGTGTTCCATGCAGATAGTTTATGACCTGAGCTTTATTTGCATTTACAAGTCTTGATACACATTTCAACTCAACAATTATTTTGTCATAACAAATAAAATCGGCATAATATTCTTTATTAAGTTTATTTCCTTTGTAAAATATCTCAATCTTAGCTTCTTTCTTATACGGAATTTTCATTAATTCAAATTCAATAGCCAACGCTTCCTGATAAACTGCTTCCAAAAAACCATTTCCAAGTTCATTAAAAACATTCATGCAAGCTTTTATAATCTTTCCAGTTTCTTCTTCATATACTAACATATAAACTCCGTGAGCATCGTTAGATGTGAACAAATCCGTTTGTTTTTCATACTTTAATTTCAAGCAGTTCTTTTTTGCTTTCTTCTTCCTGTTTGAGAAGGTCTGTCAATTCTGATTGAAGAGTTTTCATGGCAATCTTCAATGCACTAGAAGAATTATTATATGGAATAAAATGATAATTCCTAAGCGGATTTATCAGCTGAGATTTCACCGCGCAAGCTTCATTCCGTTAATCGTAACAAATGCAACTTTTGTTCCCAGTTCATCGTTTATTTCTATTGAGTAAAGACATGTAGAACGGCCGTCTTTTATCAGTGAGGAACGGGCTGTAAGTTTTGTACCCTTTGCCGCACCGATAAAAGAAATATTACTTGAAACAGAAACTGTCTGAACGGAATTAAAATTGGATGCAACCGCAAACGTATAATCTGCAAGAGTAAAAATAGCGCCGCCCATAACACCGCCATAAGCATTTTTATGAGCCGCTGTAATGGCAAGCGAACACACCGCATAATGCTCTGCAACTTCTTCTATCACGATTCCGGTAGTTTCTGATGCATAAGTATCCTTACCAAAAAATTCCCTTGCCTTTTCTAAATCCGTCATATTATTTCCTAGCACTTCAAAAGTTCATCCTGACTTGCCATGCGGATTCCGTTGGCGTCAAGAATACGTTCCGTTTCTGCAACATCAGTACAGCGGATAATCATATATGCAGTCCCGGATTTATGCCCCGTAAATCCATACATGTATTCTACATTGCGGTTATTGTCTGCAAGAATCTTAAGTATGCGGTTAAGGCTTCCTGCTTCATCAGGAATTTCTACAGCAATTACCGGAGTAACTTTTACAATGTAAGCTGAACGTTCAAGAGCTGCCTGAACCTGTTCCGGATTATCTACAATAATGCGGGCAATCCCAAAGTCACTGGTATCAGCAATGCTCAGAGTCCTGATATTAATCTTATGTTCAGCAAGTACATTAGTAAGTTCAGAAAGAGCATTCTTACGGTTTTCAATAAAAATAGAAATCTGTTTAATTGTCATAATCTTCTCCTTGATAAAGCCTCAACGGCAGTCGCAGGCTATCATGATTACCTCTAATCATGAAGTTTTCTTGTATCAATTACACGCTTAGCTTTTCCTTCTGAGCGGGCAATAGTCTTTGGTGCTACAAGAGTAACCTTTGCCTTAATCTGAAGAACACTGAGCAATGCACTTTCAAGCTGTTTTTCCTGCCTGTTGATTTCAGAAATAACGTCACTGAATTTTTCTGCAGTCATTTCAACTTTTATTTCAAATGTATCAGTATTGTTTTCTCTGCCGACATGAATTTCATAATTAGCAGGATAACCATTCTGCATGAGAACGCCTTCGATCTGACTCGGGAATACATTAACGCCGCGGATAATAAGCATGTCATCAGTACGTCCCATAGGTTTGGACATCCTTACAAATGTTCTTCCGCATGAACACTTTGCACGGTTAAGGACACCGATATCCTTTGTGCGGAACCTCATTAACGGGAAGGCCTGCTTTGTAATTGCAGTAAATACCAGTTCACCCTTTTCTCCATCAGGAAGGCGCTTGCCGGTTTTCGGATCAATTGTTTCTATAATAAAGTGATCTTCATTTACATGCATACCCTTCTGTTCTGCACATTCATAGGCAACACCAGGCCCCATAACTTCTGTAAGACCGTAAATATCGTAAGCCTTAAGCCCGAGAGATTTTTCTATATCACGGCGCATTTCTTCAGTCCACGGCTCTGCACCAAAAATACCCGCCTTAAGATGAATGTCATCAGGAGTAAGTCCCATTTCCTTTAAGGTTTCACCAAGATAAGCTGCATAGCTTGGCGTACAGCAGAGAACTGTTGACTTTAAGTCCTGCATGAAAGTAATCTGGCGCTGAGTGTTTCCGCTGGAAATAGGAATTACCTGACATCCCAGTCTTGTCGCTCCACCATGAACACCAAAACCTCCGGTAAAAAGTCCGTAACCGTATGCAACCTGAACAATATCATTTTCATCAGCACCAACTGCCACAAGCTGTCGTGCCGTACATTCATCCCATATATCAAGGTCTTCTTTTGTATAACCTACAACAATCTGCTTTCCTGTAGTTCCACTGGAAGCGTGAATGCGGACAACCTTACTCATAGGTACTGCAAAGAGTCCGTAAGGATATGTCTGTCTTAAATCGTCCTTACAGGTAAAAGGAATTTTATCAAGATCCTCAAGTCCCTTTATATCATCAGGAGTAACACCTGCTTCCTGGCAGCGCTTTCTGTAATACTCTACATTTTCATAAACATGGCGGAAATTGGCAGCAAGACGCTCCCCCTGAAGCTTGCGCAGTTCCTCCAGAGACATGCATTCTTTTTCTGGCTGAAAATACTTTAAACTCATATATTCCTCTTTTTGAGATTTTTATTTTAAAAGGAAACTGAACGGATACAATGCACCTGGTTATCCAGCACACCTGCAGCCGGCCTTTTCAAAATCTCAGTTTTTATTATGTAAAAGATTAGTTACCGTGCACGGTTCCCGGAACGCATTGCACAAAAAGATAAGAGATGTTCGCCCTCAGGCGAAAAAGAAATAAAAAGAAAAGAAGCGGCCAAAAGAACGGCCTGCATTTCGTATCATACTATATATAGTATCATCAGCCTTTTTTGTTGTAAAGAGAATTATTGGTAAAATTCCACTGAATTTTACCAATAATTCATTTTGTTTTTTTAATTAATCCTGTAAAGCTTCATAACCTTCTTCACCGGTTCTGACCTTTACTACGTTCTGAACATCATATACAAAAATCTTTCCGTCACCGATATTACCTGTGTAAAGAACTTCTTTTGCAGCTGTAATTACAAGATCAACAGGAACTTCACTTACGACAATGTCTACCTTTATTTTTGGAAGGAGAGTCATATCCATCGGAACACCACGATACTTCTGTATCTGTCCGTGCTGAACTCCGCAGCCTAAAACATTTGTAACTGTCATTCCAGTAACATTAATCTCATTCATTGCAGCCTTAAGATCGTCAAACTTACTCTGACGGGTGATGATTGTAACCATATGGAACTTTGCATCAGGTCTGCTTGAAGCACGGGCAACCGGTACAGCTTTTTCTACAGGAACGGATGTTTCAGAAATTCCTGAACCTGGTTCACCGTCTGTCATTACCTGTGGAGCCATAATGAATCCACCGTATGCAGATTCAATTCCATGCTCAAGCTTATCAAGACCTACAACTTCTTCTTCACGACTTGCACGAAGTCCATGGAACTTTTTTATCAGAGCAAAGACTATAATCATGCACACAGCAGTCCATGCAACAATCGTAAATTCTCCAAGAGCCTGAACTCCAAGATGCTTAAAACCTCCGCCATAGAAAACTCCGGATTCAACATTGAAAAGTCCGTCTGATAAAGTACCCCAGATTCCGTTTGCAAGATGAACTGCAACAGCACCTACCGGATCATCAATATGAAGTTTAAGATCCATGATTTCTACAACAACTACCACAAGAATTCCTGCAACAATTCCGATGATGCTTGCACCTAAAGCATCAACAGTTGCACAGGTTGGAGTAATTGCAACAAGACCTGCAAGAGAAGCATTCAGCGTCATTGAAACATCAGGCTTACCGTTCTTTATCCAGGTAAAGAGCATTGTCGTAACTGCAGCAAGAGCAGGAGCAATAGTTGTAGTTGTAAATACTGCAGCAAGTCCTCCTACTCCAAGAAGCTGTGTACAGGCAGCACCGTTAAAACCATACCATCCGAACCACAGAATAAAAGTTCCCAGTGCACCGAGAGTCAGGGAATGTCCGGGAATTGCATGAACCTTTGTTACCTTTCCCTTCTTGTCATAATCATATTTTCCGATACGGGGACCAAGGAACATTGCACCAAGCAGAGCTGCTGTTCCACCTACGGAATGAATTGCAGCACCTCCGGCAAAATCTACAAATCCAAGCTGTACAAGCCAGCCTTCAGGATTCCATACCCATCCTGCTTCAATAGGATAAACCACAGCAGAAATTACAGCTGAATAAATACAGTAGGCACTGAACTTTGTACGTTCAGCCATTGCACCGCTTACAATGGTTGCTGCTGTTGCACAGAATACAAGGTTGAATACAAATGAAGACCAGTTAAGTTCTGCAAAATTCGTAAACAGCTGCATGTTCGGTTTTCCGATGACGCCAAAAATATAATTCTCACTCATCATCAGGCCAAAGCCTAAAAGCATGAACATCGGTGTGCCGATACAGAAATCCATAAGGTTTTTCATGATGATGTTTCCGGCATTTTTTGCACGGGTAAAACCTGTTTCAACCATGGCAAAACCGCACTGCATAAAGAATACAAGTGCAGCTCCTATTAAAAACCATACACTCCAAACTTCAGACATATAAACCTCCGTAAAAAAAATTTATTTAACACTGAACAGCAGGTCACCATAGCTTGGGAACGGCCACAATTCTTTTGGTGTAATTGTTTCAAGTTCATCTGCAGCAGTACGAAGTTCATTCATTGCTGCAAACACATGTTCACGATAGAAGAAAGCAGTCTTACTTGAATCAGAACTGTCAGCTGTCTTTCTTGCCTCTACAACCTGGCTTTCAAGATTTTCTGTCTTGCTATAGATGACAGACGTAAGTGCAGAAACTTTTTTAAGCATTTCTGATTCATAGCTTGCATCACATTCACTGCAGACAGATTTTTTAAGTCCGATGGTTTCTGCCAGTTTATTTGCATATTTGCTTGCAGCAGGAAGAATGTCTTTCTTTGCCATTTCAAGCATTGTTTCTGCTTCGATATTAATTATCTTTGAATAGTTTTCATTATGAATCTCAAAGCGGCTTGTAAGTTCAACCTTTGAGTAAACACCAAACTTTTCAAAAAGCTTTATGTTTTTTTCATCCAGAATATGAGGAAGAGCTTCTGGTGTAGAACGAAGGTTAAGCAGGCCTCTCTTTTCAGCTTCCTTTACCCATGAATCATCATAACCGTTGCCGTTAAAAATAATTCTCTTGTGTTCCTTGATTGTCTTCAAAATCAAATCATGAAGAACCCCGTTAAAATCTTCTGCCTTTTCAAGAACATCTGCAAACTGACTTAATTCTTCTGCAACAGCTGTGTTCAGGAAAACATTTGCACATGCAATTGATTCATTTGAACCCAGCATGCGGAACTCAAATTTATTTCCGGTGAATGCAAAAGGAGAAGTTCTGTTTCTGTCTGTCGTATCCTTATTGAATTCTGGAAGAACAGTAACTCCAATCTTCATTTTTTCTTTTTCATGCTTTCCGTAAGGAATTCCCTTTTCGATCGAATCAAGAATTGAAGAAAGTTCATCCCCAAGGAAGATAGAAATGATTGCAGGCGGCGCTTCGTTTGCTCCGAGACGATGGTCATTACCTGCTGATGCAACTGAAATTCTCAGCAGATCCTGATATTCATCTACAGCCTTTATTACGGCACACAGGAACAAAAGGAACTGTGCATTGCTTTCTGGTGTTGCTCCAGGATCAAGAAGGTTCTTTCCTGTATCTGTAGAAATAGACCAGTTATTGTGTTTACCGCTTCCGTTTACACCGGCAAAAGGTTTTTCATGAAGAAGACAAACCATTCCGTGTTTTGCAGCTGTCTTTTTCATCAATTCCATTGTCAGCTGGTTATGGTCACAGGCAAGGTTTGTTGTAGAGAAAATCGGAGCAAGCTCATGCTGTGCCGGAGCTACTTCGTTATGTTCAGTCTTTGCAAGGATTCCCAGTTTCCAGAGTTCCCTGTTCAAATCTTTCATGAAGGCCTGAACTCTCGGCTTAATCATTCCAAAATAATGATCTTCAAGTTCCTGCCCCTTTGGAGCTTTTGCACCAAAAAGAGTTCTTCCTGTATAAATCAGATCTTCACGTTTATCATAAACACTTTTATCAATCAAAAAATATTCCTGTTCAGGACCGACTGTTGTTTTTACAGAAGTAACATCTTCGTTTCCGTCAAAAAGATGAAGAACACGAACAGCCTGTTTACTGATTGCCTGCATCGAACGAAGAAGAGGAGTTTTCTTATCAAGAGCTTCCCCTGTATAAGAACAGAAGGCTGTCGGAATGCAGAGTGTGCCGTCTTTTATAAAGGCATAGGAAGTCGGATCCCATGCTGTATAGCCGCGGGCCTCAAATGTTGCGCGTATTCCTCCGCTCGGGAAACTTGAAGCATCAGGTTCTCCCTGAACAAGCTCCTTTCCTGAAAATTCCATGATTACTTTTCCGCCTTCAATCGGCTGAATGAAGCTGTCATGTTTTTCTGCAGTAATTCCTGTCAGCGGCTGAAACCAGTGAGTAAAATGAGTTGCACCTTTTTCTACTGCCCAGTCTTTCATTGCATTAGCAACAACTACTGCTACTTCAGGATTAAGTTTTTCTCCACCTTCAATAGTTTTCATCAGCTGTTTGAAAGTTTCTTTTGGAAGCCGAGACTTCATCACGGTTTCATTAAATACGTTTTCTCCAAAAATCTGCGTAACTTCGTCCATTTTTTTCTCCTTACAAAAACCTGCATCCGCAAAAACAAAAAAAGGCGCTGAAAATTCCATCTGTTGTACACCAGACAGAAAAGTCAGCGCCATCGCCTTTTGTAATTTGTTATGTGCAGTTTATCTTGCTGATTTTAATTCAGCACTTAAAAAACAAAAAAGGCCGCAAGAATGATTTTCCTGCGACCTCGTTGCCGTTTGATGATTTACTTATAGCGTCAGAATTTTTTTTTGTCAACAGCCCGAAGAAAATATTTTTTTTATTTTCAATGCTTGACAGTAAAATTGTATTTCGGAATAATAAGAAAAGACAAAGAAGTCGCAGGCAGTGTTCTGAATTTTTATTCAACACACAGTCTGCGACTTTTTTTATTTTATTAACTAACTCAAAGACGACGATGAAGCCGCATAAGGTCAGAAAAATACTTCTGATCTTATGCGGCTTTTTTTTCGCTGACAGGAAGGCAACATGAAAACAAAAACACTTTACGAACCTTGCTTTGAACATGATGCATGCGGTATAGGTGCAGTTGTAAATATTGACGGAAGCAAATCCTACAAAATCGTAGATAACGCACTGAGCATTGTAGAAAAACTTGAACACCGCGCAGGTAAAGATGCCAGTGGAGAAACTGGAGACGGCGTAGGAATTTTAATTCAGATCAGTCATGATTTTTTTAAGGCAACCTGTTCCAGAGGAGAAATAAAAGGCAAAAAAGAAATCTGTAAAAGTCTTGGAGAAGAAAGGGATTACGGAATCGGAATGTTTTTCTTTCCTGTAGAAAATGCTGAAAATAATACTACAGATAAAGAAAAAAATATTTTTGAAGAGTGCTGTAAAGAAGAAGGACTTACCCTTGCAGGATGGCGCAAGGTTCCGGTTAATGCAGAAGTTCTTGGGAAAAAAGCCCGTGACTGCATGCCTGAAATCTGGCAGGCATTTATCCTGCGTCCTGAAACATGCAAAAAGGGACTGGACTTTGACAGACGTCTTTACATTTTAAGAAGGGCATTCGAAAAAAAATGTTCACCAGAAACCTATACCTGTTCACTGAGCAGCAGAACTGTTGTTTACAAGGGAATGTTCCTTGTAAATGAATTACGTACCTTTTACAAAGATCTTCAGGATGCAGAATATAAATCAGCACTTGCTGTCGTTCACTCCAGGTTTTCTACAAACACCCAGCCGAGCTGGAAACGTGCACACCCGAATCGCTTTATAGCTCATAACGGAGAAATCAATACAATCCGCGGAAATGCAGACAGAATGCTTGCAAGAGAAGAAACCCTCTCCTCACAGGAATTCACTAAAGAGGATATGAAAAAAATACTTCCTGCTGTCGATACAGAAGGAAGTGATTCGGCAATGCTGGACAACACCCTGGAATTCCTTACGATGAACGGCATTCCTCTTCCCCTTGCCGTAATGATGTGTATTCCTGAACCCTGGAAGCACGATGATAATATGAACTCCAGCAAAAAAGATTTTTACCATTACTGGGCAACGATGATGGAAAGCTGGGACGGACCTGCAGCAATTCTTTTTTCTGACGGAGACATTCTCGGAGCAACTCTGGACCGTAACGGACTCCGCCCAAGCCGCTACTACATAACTAATGACGGTATGCTTGTCCTTTCCAGTGAAGTCGGAGTTCTTGATATTCCGGAAGAAAACATAAAAACAAAATCCAGACTGCAGCCGGGACGCATACTTCTTGTAGATACCATTCAGAAAAAAATCATAAGTGATGAAGAATGTAAAAAAGAATATGCAGAACTTTATCCTTATGGTGAATGGCTGGACATGAACCTGATTCATCTTTCTGAATTAAAAATCCCGAATAAAAAAATTCCTGTACACAGTCAGGAAGAAAGAAACATTCTCTACAGGGCTTTCGGCTGGAACTATGAGGATGTTAATGAAATGGTTTTACCTCTGGCAAAAAACGGAGTAGAACCAACAGCAAGTATGGGAGTTGATACACCTCTTGCAGTAATGAGCGAAAAACATCAGAGTCTGTTCAGTTATTTCAAGCAGCTGTTTGCTCAGGTAACAAATCCTCCTATAGACAGTCTCAGGGAAAAAATCGTAACAGATACAACTGTTTACGTAGGAAAAGACGGAAACATTCTCAAACCGGATTCTAAAAACTGCCGTGTTCTGGAAATAAACAATCCGATTCTTACCGGTGTTGATTTAATAAAAATCGCAGCATTAAACAAAGACGGACTTAAAGCAAAAACTCTTTCAATTCTCTTTGAAATAAAAAATTCCCCAAAAGAAAAAACAGAAAGCAGATTAAAGGCAGCCCTTGAAAATCTCTTTAATCAGATTGATTCTGCTTACAGCGAGGGATACAACATAATAATCCTCAGTGACCGGGGAACTGATGCAGACCATGCAGCCATTCCTGCAATTCTTGCCATATCTGCCGTAGAACAGCATCTGATCCGGACTAAAAAAAGAACAGCCCTCTCCATAATTCTTGAAAGTGCAGAAGTAAGGGATGTTCATCAGGCAGCAATGTGTCTCGGTTACGGAGCCAGAGCCATCAACCCGTATCTTGCCCATGAAGCAATTGCAGAACTTATTGATCAGAAAATTCTTGATAAGGATTATCACACTGCAATCGATGACTACAACAAAGGCATCATAAACGGCATTGTAAAAATTGCTGCTAAAATGGGTATAAGCACAATTCAGTCTTATCAGTCAGCACAGATTTTTGAAGCAGTAGGAATCGCTTCTGATGTTATAGAAAAATACTTCACCAATACAGTCAGCAGAGTTGGTGGAATCGGCTTAAAAGAAATTGAAGAAGACGTGCTTTATCATCACGCCCAGGGCTTTGATCCTTTAGGACTTACGGTAAACACTCATCTTGATTCCGTAGGAAATCATAAACTCCGCATGGGACCGACAGCAGAAAGACATCTCTACAATCCGGAAACAATTGTGGCCTTACAGCAGGCAACCAGAAACGGAGACTACGGCAGATTTAAGGAATATACAGCCCTTGTAGATTCCAACGATCACCCGCATACATTAAGGGCAATGCTGGACTTTAACTTTCCGGACAACGGAGGCATTTCAATCGATGAAGTTGAAAGCGTAAGTTCCATCGTACAGCATTTCAAGACCGGTGCAATGAGTTACGGTTCAATCAGTGAAGAAGCCCACAAATGTATGGCAGCAGCAATGAATCACCTCCATGGAAAATCCAACAGCGGAGAAGGAGGAGAAAAACCTGAGCGTCTGGGAACTGAATACAACAGCGCAATAAAGCAGGTTGCATCAGGAAGATTTGGCGTTACAGAAGAATATCTTTTAAGTGCGGCAGAGATTCAGATAAAAATGGCACAGGGAGCAAAACCAGGTGAAGGCGGACATCTTCCGGGAAAGAAAGTATATCCATGGATTGCAAAAACAAGATATGCTACACCAGGTGTTGCTTTGATCTCTCCTCCACCTCATCACGACATCTATTCAATAGAAGATCTTGCACAGCTCATCTATGATTTAAAAAACGCAAACCGGGCTGCAAGAATATCCGTAAAACTTGTAAGTGAAGCCGGAGTAGGAACAATAGCTGCAGGCGTTGCAAAAACAGGAGCACAGGTCATCTTAATTTCCGGACATGACGGAGGAACAGGAGCCGCCCCTATATCTTCAATTCATCACGCAGGTCTTCCATGGGAACTTGGATTAAGTGAAGCACACCAGACTTTAATTCAGAACGGTCTCAGGGGAAGAGTCGTACTTGAAACAGACGGCAAGCTTATGAGCGGAAGAGACGTTGCAATTGCCTCTCTGCTCGGCGCAGAAGAATTTGGATTTGCAACAGCACCTCTTATTGCAATGGGATGTTCCATGATGAGGGTCTGCCAGCTTGACACCTGTCCATTTGGAGTTGCAACGCAAAATGAAAAGCTTCGTGCTAAGTTCCCGGGCAAACCGGAATATGTTGAAAACTTCATGAACTTCATTGCACAGGAACTTCGTGAAATCATGGCAAAACTTGGTGTGCGTTCAATCGAAGAAATGTGCGGAAGAACAGACCTGTTAAAACTAAAAGCAAAACAGGGATTTAAGAGAGCAGCCCTTGTTGATTTAACCCGCCTTCTTGCATCTTCTGGCACTCAGGAAGAAGACTGGAAGGCTGACCGTTCAAAGTTCAATTTCAACCTGGAAAAAACTCTTGATGAAAAAATTCTTGTACCGTGGTTTAAAGATGTCGCAGAAAAAACAGTTGCTGCATCAGTTCAGAAATCAGAACTGCCTTCAGTTTCTGTTCAGTCAACAAACCGTACTTTCGGTACGATTCTCGGCAGTGAAATTCAGAAAAAGTTTAAGGGAACCCTCAGCGACGATACATTTATCATAAATGCAGAAGGCGGAGCCGGACAGAGTTTTGGAGCATTTATACCGAAAGGCCTGACAATAAAACTTACCGGTGATGCAAACGATGCTTTCGGAAAAGGACTCAGCGGCGGAAAATTAATTCTGAAAAAAGCTTTGAACTTTAACGGAGAAGCAGACAAAAACATAATCACAGGTAACGTGGCACTCTTTGGAGCAACCAGCGGAAGTGCATTCATTAACGGAACGGCAGGAGAAAGATTCTGCGTAAGAAATTCAGGAGCAAGTGTTGTTACAGAAGGATGCGGAGATCACGGGCTTGAATATATGACAGGAGGAACTGCAGTAATCATCGGAAGTACAGGAAAAAATCTCTGTGCGGGAATGAGCGGCGGTATTGCATACATTCTGGATGAAAACCACGATCTCTACAAACGTCTTAACCATGAACTGGTAACAATGTATGAACTTTCTGATGCGGTTACAACCCTTAAGGATTCTACTGATGAAGAAAATCTGCTTTCCCTCATTGAACAGCATGTAAAAGAAACTGACAGTTCAAAAGGAAAAGAAATTCTTTCTCATTGGGAACACTATAAAAAATGTTTTAAGAAAATAATCCCGAATGATTATCTTAAAATTAAAAATGAAATCTCTATCAGAGAAAACGAAGGCTCTGATCATGAACAGGCTGTTTTAGAAGCCTTCAGAAAATGCACCGCATAGGAGAAATAAATGGCACAGGCAACAGGCTTTATGGATTACAAAAGAAAAGAAAACGCAAGCATTGTTCCTCTGGAACGAATAACTAATTTTAAGGAGTTTCATCCGAAACTTGATGAAAGTGAACGGCGCAATCAGGCTGCCCGCTGCATGAACTGCGGAGTACCGATGTGTCAGTCTGCACTTCGACTGAAGGGAATGGTAACCGGATGTCCACTGCACAACTATATTCCGGAATGGAATGACGCTCTTTATAACGGACAGTTTGATATGGCAGCCTGGAGGCTTTTAAAAACATCAAACTTTCCCGAGTTTACAGGAAGAGTCTGTCCTGCTCTCTGTGAAAAAGCATGCAATTGCGGCAACCCGGTTGTAAATGAAGGTGCTGTTACAATTCATGACAATGAACTGTTTATAATCGAAAAAGCATTTCAAACCGGCTATATGAAAGCCGAACCTCCGGTACACCGCAGCGGAAAAAAAATTGCGGTAATAGGTTCAGGACCGGGAGGTCTTGCAGTTGCAGACTGTCTTAACAAACGGGGACATTCTGTAACGGTTTTCGAAAGAGAAGATAAAGCCGGCGGACTGTTAATGTATGGTATTCCAAACATGAAGCTTGAAAAATCAATTATTGAACGCAGGGTAAACCTTATGAAAGCAGAAGGCATTGAATTTATTTTCAATGCAGATGTAGGCCGTTCAATTTCAGCAGAACACATTCTAAAGGAATACGATGCTGTTGCCCTTTGCTGCGGAGCAAAGAAAGCCCGTCCTCTTACTGCAGCAGGAATAGAAAAACTTGAAAAAAATGAAGCAGCAAAAAATAACGGCGGAATGATTTTTGCCGTAGACTTCCTTACAGCCGTTACAAAATGCGTAATAGCAACAGGAGATGCCCTGAACAAAATCGGCATGGAACCGACCAACGGACAGATAGCTCAAATGCTCGAAAAACGTAACGGAATAACTGTAGAAGGAAAAAATGTTGTAATCGTCGGAGGCGGCGATACAGGAAACGACTGCTGCGGTTCTGCAATAAGACTTGGTGCAAAAAGCGTTGTTCAATTAGAAATGATGCCGTGCCCTCCGTCAGAACGTGCTGCGGACAATCCATGGCCAGAGTGGCCTAAGATTCTGAAAGTCGATTACGGTGCAGAAGAATCAATTTCAAAATTCGGACATGACCCTCGTATATACGAAACAACCGTTAAAGAAGTTATTTCAGAAAACGGACACATAACTGCAATTAAAACAGTACAGGTGGAATTTACAGTAAAAGACGGTAAGAGGACCCTGGTCGAAAAAGCAGGCACAGAAAAAACACTTTCATGCGATCTGCTTCTCATTGCAGCAGGATTTACAGGCTGTGAACCTTACACAGCACAGGCTTTTGGTGTTCAGACTGGTGACAGGGGAACTGTAACAGCAACTGAATATTCAACATCAGTAGAAAAAGTCTTTACTGCTGGTGACATGCACAGGGGACAGTCTCTTGTAGTATGGGCCATTGCCGAAGGACGTGAATGCGCAAAACAGATTGACGCATACCTTAATAACCAGAACTGAGTTTAAAATACGTCGAGTCAAGGCACGCTAAAGCTTAAAGCCTTGACTTCGCCGTTTTGAGGGTTTGTACTACCCCCTCAATAAAAAACAGTGAGATGCTTTATACAACACCTCACTGTTTTCAAAACTCAGCAATTATTTTTTCTGCAACTGCAGTTCTTTTTAATCCCTTATCCATGGATTCTTTTTCAAGATAATGATGGGCTTCCTGTTCCGACATTCCTCTCTTTTCCATAAGTAAAAGTTTTGCCCGGTTCACAACCCTGATTTCTTCCATCTTGCTCTTAAGTTTAACAGTCTCACTTGAAAGCAGCCGGACTTTGTATTCTACAGCAATCGCAACCTTAATCATATTATAGAAATAAAAAGGCTCAAAAGGTTTTATAAGGGTAAGTATTCCATACCCTTCAACCCGGTAGGAGATTTCATCAAAGTGTTCATTAGGAACAAAAAGCAGTACGGTTGAATATGAATCAGAAACGCTTATTGCAAAATCAGTATCATATCCATCTCCAGAATCAACTATGATGATGTTGAAGTTTTTTTCTCCTGCAATTCTTCTGGCCTCATTAAAATCTGAACTTACGGTAAGTTCAAACAGAGGAGGAATAAGAAACGCCTTTACCTGAGAAACTATTTTACTGTCATGAGAAACTAAAAGTACACTATGGCATTCCGTCTGCATCGTCTTTCCCGATTATAAATTAAAATCACCAGTTACAGCTTTTACAAACATACTGTTTGCTGCAACTTCCCTTGCTTCTTCCAGAGACTGAGGAAGTGTTTTAAGTCCGAGCCTGGAAGCAGTCCTGTTATCAAAAAGATTTTCTTCAACAGAAGGCTGCAGGGAAAGTTTATTTTTTATTCCGTCAATTGCTGCGTGAATCATAAATGTAAGGGCAATATATGGATTACATTCCGGATCCGGAGAACGGACTTCAAGTCGCATTTTGTTTTTTGAAGACGGTATGCGTATCAGGGCAGAGCGGTTTCCATTTCCCCAGCTTATATATTTAGTTGCCTTTGCAGAACCAAGGCGCTTATAAGAATTTTCAACAGGATTTAAGAAATAAGTGATTTCTTCAATATGATTGAATATTCCTGCAAGAATATAATTAAGAGTTTCATTCATTTCTTCTGAATCATCATCTCCAGACTGTGTTCCGGTTTTATGACATGAAATGTTTATATGCATTCCGTTTCCTGCTTCTCCAGCAAGAGGCTTTGGAGAAAAATCTGCATAAAGTCCGTTTGCAGCAGCTTTGGTATTAACAATCCATTTAAATGTGGCAACATTATCTGCAGCAGTAAGCACGTCAGAATAGCGGAAATCTATTTCATTCTGTCCAGGGCCTTCTTCATGATGACTTGCCTCCGGAGTAAATCCCATCTGTTCCAGAGTAAAACAGATATCCCGGCGTATATTTTCTCCGTGATCAAGGGGAGCTATATCCATATAGCCTGCGTTATCAAAAGGAACTTTTGTCGGATTACCATTTTCATCCAGCTTAAAAAGATAGAACTCTATTTCTGTTCCAACCATAAGTTCAATTCCGCATTCATTCTTTAACCTGTCACAGGCATTTTTCAAAAGCATGCGGCTGTCTTTTCTGTAAGGCTCTCCTTCGGAAGTAATAATATTACAGAACATCCTGACAACTTTTCCTGTCATAGGCCGCCATGGAATAACTGCAAGTGTTGACGGATCAGGAATCAAAAACAAATCTGATTTTTCCGGACCTTCAAATCCCTCTATCGAAGATGCATCAAAAGCAATTCCTTCTTCAAAAGCCCGTTCAAGTTCTGTCGGCATGATGGAAATATTTTTTTGCCGTCCCTTTACATCAAAAAAAGCAAGGCGTATAAATTTTACATCTTCTTCATTTACAAAATCCAGAACATCCTTTTTTGTATACATTATTCATTCCTTCTTATAATTCACAAATATTTACAAGACTCACATTATCCAGTGAATACTTTCCCATAAGACAGTCTGCCAGAGCATTTGCAGTATCCATCGAAGTAAGGCAGTCAATATCCCGCTCTACAGCAAGCCGTCTCAGCTTAACACTCTCAGCAACAGGATCCCTTCCTTTTGCAGAAGTAGAAACTACATAAACTACCCGCCCGCTTTCCAATAAAGTCATTACATTGTCGTGATAATCTTCATGCACTTTAGCAACATGAGTAACCTGCATTCCGCTGCGTTCTATTGTTGCAGCATTTCCTGTGGTTCCGTAAAGCTTAAATCCCATATCATAAAATTTTCTTGCAAGAGAAGGCAGTTCAGGTAAATCTGACTCTCTAACCGAAAAAAGAATTCCGCATTTATCATTCAAGGCTTCATCTCTGCCATCAAACGCGTCATTCTGACAGGAAGAATTCTCAGAGCAAAAATCCTTCGGATGAATCATCTTCCAGCCGGCGGCAGCCATTCCCTTAAAAAGAGCTTCTTCTCTTGTCGGCGCAATTCCAAGAACTTCACCTGTACTCTTCATCTCCGGACCAAGATGTGTATCAACGTTCATTAGTTTTTCAAAGCTGAAAACAGGAACTTTTACTGCAAAATAATCCGGCGCTCTGTAAAGACCGGTACCAAATCCCATATCAGAAACTTTTTCTCCAAGCATTGCTCGTGTTGCCAGTTCTACCATAGGCACCCCTGTAACTTTAGAAAGATAAGGCACTGTTCTGCTTGAGCGTGGATTTGCCTCAATAATATTGAGTTCACCGTTATAGAAAAGCCACTGAATGTTAACCAGCCCTTTTGTTCCAAGAGCAAGAGCCATAGCAGTAGATTTTTCAACAACCTCTTTTGTCATTTCAGGTGTAAAAGACCACGGCGGATACACAGCAATAGAATCTCCTGAATGAATTCCTGTCCGCTCTACATGTTCCATTATTCCAGGTATAAGAACTTCATGTCCGTCACAAATGCAGTCAATTTCAAGTTCAGTTCCTTCCATGTATTTATCTATCAAAACAGGATTTTCTATTTTCTGAGACAGAATTATTTTCATGTATTCTTTTATATCTGCACTGTTCCTGGCGATAATCATATTCTGTCCGCCAAGTACATAGCTTGGCCGCATTAAAACCGGATAGCCCAATTTCGCTGCAGCTTCAAGAGCTTCAACTTCCGTAAAGACAGTTTCTCCTTTAGGTCTGTTTACATTCAGTTTTTCACAAAGTTCCTCAAAGCGTTCCCTGTCTTCTGCAAGATCAATGGCATCCGCACTCGTTCCAAGAATTTTTATTCCCTGGCTGTGTAAGAATTCCGCAAGCTTGATTGCCGTTCCGCCGCCAAAAGCAACAACAACCCCTTCCGGTTTTTCCACATTTATAACATTCATTACATCTACAGGAGTAAGAGGTTCAAAGTAAAGCCTGTCTGCAATGTCAAAATCTGTAGAGACAGTTTCCGGATTATTATTAATGATTGCAACTTCATAACCAAGTTTCTTTAATGCCCATATACACTGAACGGAAGAATAATCAAACTCAATTCCCTGTCCGATTCTTATCGGCCCTGAACCAAGAACAACAATTGTACCCTTACTGTCTTTTTTACGTGTCTCGGCAAGGAATTTCTCGGCTTCATTTTCTCCCCCCGCAGTTGAATAAAAATACGGAGTCTCAGCTTCAAACTCACCGGCACATGTATCAACCATCTTGAAGGAACACGGAGAATATAATTCTGATGAAGATTCAGCAATCTTCTCCAGCTTCCACAAAAACCATCTGTCTATTCTGGTAACTTCATGAATTTCATCAACAGACATAAGGTGCCGTTTAAGAGCCTGATAAATTGCAAAGATTCTCTGATCCGTACACTGAGATACTCTTTCTTTTATTTTTTCATCAAACTCTTTTTCAAACAGAGGAAGATTTAAATCCTTTACACCGAGTTCAGCTCCCCGGACAGCTTTAAGTATTGCCTCTTCAAAATTCTGACCGATTGCCATTACCTCCCCTGTTGCTTTCATCTGAGTTCCGAGCTTACGGCTGGCATACACAAATTTATCAAACGGGAACTTCGGCATCTTTACGACAACATAATCCAGCACCGGTTCAAAACAGGCTTTTGTTTTTTTCGTAACAAAATTAGGAATTTCATCCAGAGTAAAGCCTACTGCAATAAGAGCTGCAACTTTTGCAATAGGATATCCGGTAGCTTTACTTGCCAGTGCAGAAGAACGGGACACACGGGGATTTACTTCTATTACTGCATATTCAAAAGTATCAGGATTAAGTGCAAACTGACAGTTACATCCCCCTTCTATTTCCAGTGCCGAAATTATATTTAATGCTGCAGAACGAAGCATCTGGTATTCTTTATCAGCAAGAGTAACCGTCGGAGCAATTACAATTGAATCCCCTGTATGAACTCCAACCGGATCAAAGTTTTCCATTGAACATACAGTAATTACATTTCCCTTACTGTCCCGCATAACTTCAAACTCAATTTCCTTCCAGCCGGAAATACATTTCTCTACAAGTATCTGATGAATAGGAGAACGATGCAGACCATTATGAGCAATTTCATCAAACTCAGCCCAGGTATTTGCAATACCGCCTCCGGTGCCTCCCAGAGTAAAAGCCGGACGTATGATTGCAGGAAGTCCTATTACGTTTTTTGCAAAATCAAGGGCATCTTCATAAGAAGTAACAACTTTTGACGGAATGCACGGTTCTCCGATAGATTCCATCGTATCTTTAAACATCTGCCGGTCTTCCGCCTTATCGATTGTCAGAGGCCTTGCCCCTAAAAGTTTTACCCCGTGACTTTCAAGAAAACCTGACTTTGCAAGTTCCATACTCAGCGTCAATCCTGTCTGTCCGCCCAAAGTAGAAAGAAGTGAATCAGGTTTTTCTTTTTCTATTATTCTCTGTAAAGTAGTAAGGGTAAGAGGCTCAAGATAGATTTCATCAGCCATGGTCCTGTCGGTCATAAGAGTTGCCGGATTAGAGTTTACAAGACATACTTCAAGGCCCAGAGACTTCAAAGCCTTACATGCCTGATTTCCTGCATAGTCAAATTCTGCAGCCTGACCTATTACAATCGGGCCGCTTCCAATAATCATTACCTTGCGGATGTCGTTATTCAGTGGCATTTAGAACTCCAAAAAAAAATGGCGACACCATCACTAAAGACAGTGTCGCCATCGACTTAAACTAATATATCGGAATTAATTATTTTTGTAAACTCCAAAAAGCCGGCTTTATCTATAACTCAGCCGGTTCATTCTGCAGTAAAATGCCTTAAAATTGATTCCGCATCTTTTGCGGAAATAACATAATTTCCAATTATTGAATATGTATCAGAGTATTCATCTTCCTCTTCATCATAATCCCAGGTGCCTTTTGTAAATGACATGCACCAGCCCATATATTCAACATCAGCAAGCTGCAGTTCATAAAAGTCCTTTACAGGATATGATACTTTTCCTGGAGTCCTGTCATCAGAAAGCCAGAGATAGTCATTTACTTCCATTTCCATTCTGCCATCACCGGCAGGCATGCTTAATGATTTACCATTTCCCTTTTCCCTGAAGACTGCCGTAAAACTATCATTTCCTGATTTTACATCAATACTGTCCCCTTCTCCCGTGATAAATAAAGAATTCTCATTACCTTTAACGATTTCACACCAGAACGAAGAATCTTTCGAAATAAGATTTTTCTGTGATTTTCCAGTCTTACAATCATCAGACTGATAATCATAAACAGCAGGACATTCAGTTAAGAATGATTCCAAAGGTAGTTCAAAATTTACATAGTTTTTAGTTCCATCCGGTTTATTTATATAATACCAGACAGAGCACAGATAATTCTGCCCGTCTTTTTTTACAAGATATGCTTCCCGGTTAGGATTAGTTTCATCATCATTCCACAGCGTCCAGGATGCTCCGTCAACAATTTCATAAATACTTTCATTCCATTGAATTGTAGTTTCTGTAATCTCAAGATATCCTTTATCTTTGCTGTAGAATTTTCCCGGTCTTGTATATACAGAAGCCTGAGCAGGTTTTTCTTTTACAGAGAGATAGAACTCATAACTTTCCAGCGAAGGTTTATAAGAATCATTCAGTTTATACACAAAAGAATCTTCTATTGAGGTAATTGAATTCGTACTGTACCACCAGTAGTCAGGAATCATATTTTCAGGAAGATTTATTTTAGATTCAATCTGATTTTCTTCATAAATTTCTTTCCAGCTTTTATTTACAGGAAGATCAGATTCAAATTCAACTGAATAAATAAGTTCTCCTTTTTCTACGATACACCAGCCGTTTTCATCTTTTGAAGGATTACCGAAATAAAATTTATAGCTGTATTTTATTTTAGAAGTTGCAGGTCCTGTAAAAGTGTCCTTCATATTAAGTTCTGCATTCAAAGCTTCATAAGGAGAATTCTTCCAGTCAGAAGACCAGGCAATTTCCCAAATCGATCCCGGCTTTGCAGTAAGCGTCATGTGAGACCAGAAAAGTCCCTGCTCAGAAATAAAAGGCTCTTCTCCCGTAATTCCAGGATCAATTGAACCGGAAGCATCCTTTTGAGAAGAATGTGCCAGCAGAAAATCATATTCAGCCTTTTCTTCATCATAAACCGCATTAAGAACATTCGCATTCCAGTAATGCAAATCGTCCTTATGCAGATTAATTTTCGCTCCCACATTAAGTGCAATTCCTGTTGAATCAAGAGTGTAACTTCCATCAAAATTTCTGAGATAATCGGTTTCCAGCGCTGCTACTTTTGAAGAATCAAAGGAAGATGCCGAAACCCCTTCATAACAGGAAAGACTGCTTAAGCTGATTTCATCACTTTGAATGCAAAGCAGTCCATTTTTAAGACCGATTTCTACTGAAAAGTTTTTTCCTATTTCTCGAATATCTGCAGACCATACAATTTCTGCATCAAAGCTCGTATTCTCTTTTGGTACAAGTTTAATCCAGCGGCTTGTATTCAGACCGTCAGGTAAATAATTAAGATAAAGTTCATCTGAGACTTCCAGAAAATCGATGCGCACATCATCTGTAAACCAGGCAGTATCATTAAGTACCGCAGGCTGCAGATACGAAGTTTCGTTATTGTCTTCAGGATCTGAAGAATCAGAATCGCATGCAGAAAAAAACGTCAGACATAAAACTGCAAGCAGGCCTTTAAAAATGGCACGGCGAGAAAATTTAAAATGTTTCATTAATTCCTTCCCGGGAACCGAAACTGCGCAGTTCCCAAAAATAAGAGTTAACCTTTCATACAAAAGGCTGTACCAAAGTTTCCGGACTTACAGTTTTTATTAAAAACAAATGAGCCTTCCCAAAACATTTTAAAAGCTTCAGTGGCTGTTTTCATCTGCCGCATTTTCCAATGCATACTGCATACCGTTGCGCATTCAGTTCAGGCCTCTCACCTGATTCCATTGAAATACAGAAGGAATATAACACAATAAACGTTTCTTGTCAGTGTTCTTAAATAATCCTTAAAAACCTGTCAAACAAAAAATTTGTATCATGAGGACCACCGCATGCTTCAGGATGAAACTGAACGCTAAATGCCGGAATATCGGTATACTCCACGCCTTCACAAGTTCCATCATTTAGATTTACAAAAGTTTCTTTTGCAAACGAAGGCAGCGACTCTGTTTTTACAGCATATCCGTGATTCTGACTGGTAATATAAATACGTCCGGTCTTCACGTCTTTTACAGGATGATTGCCACCTCTGTGTCCATATTTAAGCCTGCAGGTTTCAGCACCCCTGGCTAAAGCCAGCATCTGATGACCAAGACAGATTCCAAAAACAGGAATCTTTCCATAATCACAAATTTTTTTTATTTCTTTAATTACGCCGACATTCTCTGCAGGATCTCCCGGTCCGTTACTGAGCATAATTCCATCCGGATTCAATTCAATTATTTTTTCTGCGGAAGTATCATAAGGAACCGTAATGACGCTGCAGCCTCTTTTTTCAAGTTCCCGCTGAATATTTGCTTTTGCCCCGAAATCAAAAAGTACAACTCTTTTACCCTTACCTGCTTCACATTTGCAGTCAGAAACAGACTGCACGTTTTTTACAGCATCAACAATTTTATACTTCCTGATTTCTTCAAGACATTCTTCCAGTTTAGTTTCATCTAAATTACCATCCGGCAGAAGAAGTTCAAGCATATCTGCACCGCTTAAAATCATTCCATTCATAACTCCGCTCTCCCGAAGTTTTTTCGTAAGGGCACGGGTATCAATTCCGCAGATAGCAGTAATATTCTGCTTTTTCAAAAATTCATTCAGGCTGGATTCACATCTAAAATTACTTGGACCATCACAAAGTTCCCGCACGATATAACCGCGGACGTATGATTTTTTACTTTCAAAATCTTCCGGGATTACACCATAATTTCCAATCAGCGGAAATGTCTGCGTAACTATCTGACCGAAATAACTTGGATCCGTAAGAGTTTCAAGATACCCGGTCATACCTGTCGTAAATACAGTTTCTCCAACAATCTTTCCCTTTACACCGGCAGCTGCACCTTCAAATACAGTTCCGTCTGCAAGTATAAGATAAGCTTTATCATTTATAGGAATCATTATGTACTCCGTTTATTGCGCGACCACTTGGTTCATCCATATTCTTCCATGCTGCATCCCACTCCAGTGCCTTCGCCGTAGAGCAGGCAACCCCGGCTTCATGAGGAACGCATTTTGCAGCACTGTCACTAGGAAACAGTCTGCTGTAAATCTCTCTGTAATAATACTCTTCTTTTGTCTTAGGAGGATTTACAGGAAAACGATTTTCACGGCGGGCAAATTCTGCATCACTTACTTTTTCTTCCGTAATGCGTTTTAAGGTATCAATCCAGTTATAGCCTACTCCATCAGAAAACTGTTCCTTCTGCCTCCAGCAGATATCTTCAGGAAGCATATCCTCAAAAGCCTTTCGTAAAATCCACTTCTCCATTCTCTGATGAGTACCGCCATTTTTTTCAGAACCATCAGAAAGTAAAATAATATTCATTTTGTCTTCAGGATTCAGTCTCATTGCAATATCAATAAAATCTTTATCAAGGAACGGAACGCGGCCTTCAACTCCCCAGGCCATAAGGGATTTATTTGCACGCAGACAGTCATAAAGATGAAGCTTACTCATTTTTCTAACAAGCTCTTCATGAAACTCTTCAGCATTCGGAGCCTTATGAAAATAAAGATAACCGCCAAAAAGTTCATCACTGCCTTCACCGGAAAGAACCATTTTTATTCCCATGGATTTTATAACTCTGGCAAGCAGGTACATCGGAGTACTTGCACGCACTGTTGTAATGTCATAAGTTTCAATATGATAAATTACATCCGGCAATGCATCCAAAGCTTCCTGTATAGTAAAGTGAACTTCATGATGAACCGTACCGATATAATCAGCAGCTTTTTTTGCAGCAACCAGATCAGGACTTCCTTCAAGACCTACCGCAAAAGAATGCAACTGCGGCCACCAGGCACTTTCCTTACTGTCACTTTCAATTCTTTTCTTCGAATACTTCTGTGTTATTGCCGCAATAATCGAAGAATCAAGTCCGCCGGAAAGAAGAACTCCATAAGGAACGTCACTCATAAGCTGAGCCTTAACTGCACTTTCAAGACCATTTCTTACTTTTTCAATAACCTCAGGATTAATTACCCTGCCCTTTTTATCCGCAGCACACTGATTATTCTTTACAGCCTCATAACTTTCCCAGTCACGATAATACCACTTCACCGGAGAAGAATTCTTTTCTCCTGACCACAAATAGCATCCGTTTGGAAATTCTTCGATAGTAACACATTCACCTTCCAGAGCTTTCAGTTCACTGGCAACATAATAATGACCGTTTTTATCCCAACCCTGATATAAAGGAATTACACCAATCTCATCACGGGCAACCAGATAAACATCCCGCTCGCTGTCATAAAGTGCAAAGGCAAAAATACCGGAAAGCTTTTCAATCATTGAAGAAAAATCAAAGCCATTCTGAATACATTCTTTATAAAGAGGAATAATAACTTCACAGTCACTTCCTGTCCTGAAGTGATACTTATCTCCTATAGCTTCACGGATTTTCTTGTGATTATAAATTTCACCATTTGCCGCAAGAATGATTTTTCCATCATCACTCACAAGAGGCTGTTTACCGGAAAGTGGATCTACAATACTAAGCCTTTCATGACTGAGTATCGCATTTTCTCCAGTATATACACCGCTCCAGTCCGGACCACGATGACGAATCCTTTTAGACATTTCAAGTACGTGAACGCGAAGTTCATCACGAAGACCTTCTGCAAGCGGCTTACCGCCGGAATTTAAATCAAATGCACCTACAAATCCACACATCCTATCAGCGCTCCTTAAATTTTGGCAAAAAAAAATGGCGACTCCGCTAAATACGAAGTCGCCATCGACTTTTTCAATGTAGCATTTTTTTACGCTTATGGGAAGTAGAAGTAATATTAAAAAAAATTATTTTTTCTTCTATATATTAGCTTAAATACATAGACAACAGACTCTCCGTACTGACAAAAAAAACACCCTTATGTTATAATTGGCAGTATCTCTAAAAATCCTCCTGAATGAATTTTAGAGATGCCCTAAAAAATCATTTTATAATTAAACAGAAAGTTTTTCTTTTTTCAAAAAAATTCGAGGTTAGAAAAAAATGAAACAATTAATGCTAGGAAATGCCGCAGCAGCCAGAGGTCTTTACGAAGCAGGCTGTGAATTCATTTCAAGTTATCCCGGAACACCAAGTACAGAAATCACAGAAGAAGCTGCAAAATTCAAAGAACTTTACTGTGAATGGGCTCCTAATGAAAAAGTAGCAATGGAATCAGCATTCGGTGCCTGTCTTGCCGGAAGACGTGCTTTCTGCGGAATGAAACACGTAGGACTTAACGTTGCAGCAGATCCTCTTTATACGATGAGCTACACCGGTGTTAATGCAGGTCTCGTCATCGGTGTTGCAGATGATCCGGGAATGCACTCATCTCAGAATGAACAGGACAGCCGCCATCATGCAATAGCAGCAAAAGTTCCTATGATTGAACCAAGCGACTCTGAGGATGCACGTAATTTTGCTGCCCTTGCTTTTGAACTCAGCGAAAAATTCGATACACCTGTTTTATACAAAATGTGTACCCGTGTTGCCCACAGTCAGAGCATCACTGATACAGCAGAACGCAAAGTTCCTGAACACAAAGCTTACGAAAAAAACATTCAGAAATACGTAATGGCTCCTGCAAATGCAATCAGACGTCATCCTTTTGTTGAACAGAGAATGAAGGACATTGAGGCATGGAGCGAAACAAGCGGAATTAACCGCATAGAAAAAGCATCCGGTTCAGGCTCAGAAAAAATATTTGATGTACCTGCTTCAAAAATCGGTATCATTACTTCTTCTACAAGCTATCAGTATGTAAAAGAAATTCTCGGAGACAGCGTAAACATTCTTAAGCTGGGAATGGTTAATCCTCTTCCTGCAAACATGATCCGGAACTTTGCAAAAGGTCTTGAAGCCCTTATCATTGTTGAAGAACTTGATCCGATCATCGAGCAGTTCTGCCGTGGTCTTGAACTTGGAATAAAGATTTACGGAAAAGACATCCTTCCGATATGCGGAGAATTCAGTCAGAATATTGTAGCAGCAGCATTCAAAAAAGAAGTTCATTCAGGAAAAAAACTTAACATAAACATTCCTGTACGCCCTCCGATTATGTGTGCAGGATGTCCTCACCGCGGAATGTTCTATGCACTGAACAAACTTAAAGTAACTGTATTCGGAGACATCGGATGCTACACCTTAGGTTCAGTTGCACCACTTTCAGCAATGGATGTAACCCTCTGTATGGGTGCTTCATTCTCAGGACTTCACGGATGGAATAAATCAACCGGAGCAGATCATGAGAAAAAATCAGTTGCCGTAATCGGAGACTCAACCTTCATGCATTCCGGAATGACAGGTCTTGCAAGCATTGCCTACAACCAGTCAAACTCAACAGTTATCATTCTCGACAATTCAATAACCGGTATGACAGGTCATCAGCAGAATCCTACAACCGGAAAAAATCTTTACGGAGATCCGGCAGGCAAAGTAAATCTTGAAGCTCTTGCCCGTGCAATGGGAATCAACAGAGTCCGTGTAGTAGATCCATACAACATGGCTGAATGTGAACAGGCCGTAAAAGAAGAAATTGAAGTTGAAGAACCAAGCCTTATCATAAGCCGAAGACCATGTGCCCTTCTTAAAGAAGTAAAACACAATCCGCCCCTTGTTGTTGATGAAGCAAAGTGCCGTTCCTGCAAAATGTGTATGAAAATAGGCTGTCCTGCCATCGCAATGAAAAACGGAAAAGCAAAAATTGACAGCACTCTCTGTGTAGGCTGCGGCGTATGTTCACAGATGTGTAAATTCGATGCATTAAAAGGCACCTCAAAAAACTAAATAAGGCAGTATGGAGATTAAAACTATGGTAAAAAATATAATGATAGTTGGTGTCGGCGGTCAGGGAGCACTGCTTGCATCTAAAACTTTAGGACAGGTACTGCTCGATGCAGGTTTCGACGTAAAAGTAAGTGAAGTTCACGGAATGAGCCAGAGAGGCGGTTCTGTTGTTACTTACGTACGTTATGGAGACAAAGTATATTCACCTATAGTTGATAAAGGAGAAGCAGACTTTATCGTATCCTTTGAACTTCTTGAAGCAGCCCGCTACACAGAATACTTAAAATCAGACGGACAGATTGTCGTTAACACACAGAAAATTGATCCTATGCCTGTCATCACTGGAGCTGCAGAATACCCGGAAAACCTTGAAGAAACAATGAAAGCTGAAGGTTTTAAGGTTGATGCTTTAGACTGTCTTACTCTTGCACAGAAAGCAGGAACTGCAAAAGCAGTAAACATAGTT
This sequence comes from Treponema rectale, assembly GCF_014202035.1. Lineage (NCBI taxonomy): Bacteria > Pseudomonadati > Spirochaetota > Spirochaetia > Treponematales > Treponemataceae > Treponema > Treponema rectale. The sequence goes on along the minus strand of NZ_JACHFR010000005.1, from coordinate 13,748 downwards.
CTCATGGGAAGGCTTTCAAAATACATGGATTTTTCAGAAGAAGCCTGGCTGTCTGCAATCGAAAAACTTGTAAAACCGCAGTTTCTTGAGGTTAACAAAGCTGCATTCAAGCTTGGAAGGGGATAACCAATAAGTATGAGTCATTGCCGTGCTCGACACCCTGTCATTGCCGCACTCGACAGCCTGTCATTGCCGCACTTGATGCGGCAATCTCTTGTATTGAGGGGGTAGTACAAACCTAAAAACGGCTGTGTCAAGGCTTTAAGCGTTAGCGTGCCTTGACTCGACGTATTGTAATTAAATAGATTTTCGGGTCGAACCCGAAAATGACAGTTTTTAAACTTATTGGTCAGCCCCTTAATTAATCCATAAACAAAAAAGGCTTTAAGATGCATTTACTTCCTGCATCTTAAAGCCTTTCTTTTTTTATTCTTTTACTCACCGCTTGTCATGCTTGCAAACGGATCTTCAGTTCTATACATCTCCCTGAGTTTAGGTTTTTCAATCTTTCCGGTAGGATTTCTCGGAACCGGAGCAAAAATAATTTTTCTCGGTCTCTTATATTTTGGAAGTGCCATACAGAAATTATTTACATCTTCTTCAGTACACTTAAATCCCTGCTTTACTTCAATAACAGCTGCAGCAATTTCTCCAAGACGTTTATCAGCAAGTCCGATAACGGCAACATCCTTTACAGCTTCCATTTTATGAAGGAAGTCTTCAATCTGGACAGGATAAAGATTTTCTCCGCCGGTAATAATTACATCCTTTTTACGGTCAACCAGATAAATAAATCCGTCATTGTCCATCTGAGCCATATCACCGGTATAAAGCCAGCCGTCATTATCCATTACTTCAGCCGTAGCTTCAGGATTTTTATAGTAGCATACCATTACGCCAGGTCCCTTAACGGCAAGTTCCCCTACCTGTCCCTGAGCAACTTCCTTTCTTTTTTCATCTACAATCTTCACCTGCCAGCCATATCCGGCAATTCCAATAGCACCGATTTTATGAGTATTGCCAATTCCAAGATGAACACACCCCGGCCCAATACTTTCAGAAAGACCATAGTTTGTATCATAGTCATGATGAGGAAAATATTTCTTCCAGTCCTCAATCAGTTTTTTAGGAACCGGCTGAGCTCCTATATGCATCAGGCGCCACTGCTCCAGATGATAATCAGAAATCTTCAATTCTCCGCGGTCAAGTGCATCAAGAATATCCTGTGCCCACGGAACAAGAAGCCATACAATTGTACAGCGTTCATCAGAAACAGCTTTTAAAACCGTTTCAGGTTTTGTTCCCCTGAGCAGAACCGCTTTTCCTCCGCTTATAAGCGAACCGAACCAGTGCATTTTTGCACCGGTATGATAAAGAGGCGGAATACAAAGAAAAACATCATCCTTAGTCTGACCGTGATGTTTCTGTTCAACAGCCGCAGAATGCATCAGGGCGCGGTGTTTATGAAGAATAGCCTTAGGAAATCCAGTTGTTCCGGAACTGAAATAAATCGCACCGTCATCATCATCTGAAATTTCAACATCAAGATTTGCTGAGGAATAATTCATTGCCGACATGAAATAGCTTTCCGAAAAAGTTGGAGCAATTCCTTCCCCTACAAAAATAAGAAGGCGGTGCTGCATGATTTTTTCAGAAATTGCTTCAAGACGTCCTATAAACTCAGGTCCAAAAAACAAAACTGAAATGTCTGCAAGATTAAGACAATATTCAATCTCATCAGATGCATATCTGAAATTAAGTGGAACCGCAAGAGCTCCGGTCTTTAATATTCCAAAATAAATCGGAAGCCATTCCAGACAGTTCATCATCAGGATACCGACTTTATCTCCTTTCCTGACCCCGCGCTCAAGAAGATAATGAGCACAGCGGTTTGCCTTTTCATTAAAAATATGCCAGCTTATTTCCCGGCGGTAAGGCAAGTTAGGTTCAGGCTGAGTCAATTCATACTCTTTCCAGGTAATACGCCTTGTTTCTCTCATTTCTGGATTTAATTCAACAAGGGCACAGTCATTTGCATACAATTCTGCATTTTTTTCCAAATATTTTGTAATAGGCATAGCAGTATTATTATACACCATAAATCTAAATACAGCACTTATATTTTACATTTTGTAAAATTTTCGCTATACTTTCTGCCATGAACGACTTCAAATTTTGCCCTATGTGTGGAAGCCGGAATATTCAGACTCTCATGAACGGAAGAAAATGGCTGTGCCCGGACTGCGGTTTTGATCTTTACAACAATACCGCCAGTGCCGTAGGAATAATAATTCATAATTCCGGGAATGAAGTTCTTTTTGAAGTCAGGGCTAAAGAACCCCGCAAAGGTTATCTTGCACTTCCCGGGGGATTTACAAACGCTGACGAAAGTGCAGAACAGGCTGCAGAGCGGGAATGTATGGAAGAAACAGGACTCTCCATAAAAAACCTGACCTACGTCTGCAGTTTTCCAAACGATTATGAATATAAAAACATTCATTACAAAACCTGCGATTTATTTTTTTCAGCAGGCATGCCGGAACAGATGCAGCTGAAAGCACAGGAAACTGAAGTTCAGTCTTTTGTATGGAAAAAAATAAAAACTGAGGATGACATTCAGAATCTTCCTTTAGCATTCAGTTCCGCAAAAAAATCTTTATTATGCTGGTTACAAAAAAATGCTTAAGTTTTTAATCAATCATCCTGCTTTAACAATCTGTTCAGCAAGTCTTTTTATATTCATCTGTACATTCATTTATTATCTTATAAAAATTAACGGACTAAAAAAGAATCTTCTCTTACAGGGAAAACTTCCTTCAAAAAAAACATCAAGCTACACCGGCAGCATAATACTCTCCTTTGCAGTTGAAGTGCTGCCTTTTTTAATTCCGCTGAGAATATTTGTACTGACAATAATCTGTGCCTGCGGAATATTAGGTGAAATAATCATATTCAGAGAAAGAATCTCTACACTTTGAGGTAAATATGACAGACAGAATTTTATTATTAATAGGAAGTCTCGGTTTTCTTCTTTACGGAATGAAACTCATGAGTGACGGTGTACAGAAAAGCGCCGGCGGACACTTAAAAAAAGCGCTGGGCTTTATGACAGGCAACAGAATAATAGGTCTGTTCACCGGTATCTTCATAACGATGATAATTCAATCTTCCGGTGCAACAACTGTCATGGTCGTATCTTTCGTAAATGCCGGTCTTATTACACTTACTCAGTCAGTAGGCGTAATTTTCGGTGCAAACATCGGAACTACTGTTACCGCATGGATAGTTTCCATCTTTGGATTTAACTTTAAGATATCTTCCTTTGCCATTCCCCTCTTTGGTCTCGGCTTCTTCATGACCTTCGTTAAGAAAAACGGTTTAAAAAATTTAGGCATTGCAGTCATGGGATTCGGTCTTCTGTTTCTTGGACTTGGAGGACTTTCTGACTGCTTTACCTTCAATGCAGAAAATCTTGATTTTCTTGAAAAATTTCAGAAACCGGGTGTATTCACAATTCTTCTAAGTTTTGGAATCGGCATAATAATCACAGCCCTCATGCATTCTTCCAGTGCTTTTTCTGCAATCGTAATCACCATGGCCTACAACAAAATCATTACCTGGGAAGTTGCAGCTGCCATGACACTAGGAAGCAACATCGGTTCTACCATTGATGCCATTCTTGCAGCTTTGGGAAGTACCAGTGATTCAAAACGTGCAGCTTTTATTCACGTATTCTTTAACGTTGCCGGAAATGTAATAGCACTTATCTTCTTTAAGCCGTTCCTTAAACTTGTTCTTTTCCTGACACCAAGTACAAATATCGCAATTCAGATTTCAATGCTCCATACAGTTTTCAAAACAATCAGCACGATTATCTTCATTCCTTTTGTAAATCAGATTGTTAAACTGGCACAGTTTGTGATTAAAGACGATAAATCTAACTCTGCAAAAGAATATCACCTGGACTTCCATGAAATCGGAACAGGAAAAGAAAGTTCTGCCGCCCACATACTTCGTGTTGAAAAAGAAATTACAAATATGACTGATGTCGTAAGTCAGATGTTTGACCGGATGCAGATAGGCTTTACTGAACGCAACGAAGAATTTGTAAAAGTACAGATGCCATATCTTGAAGAAGAAGAAAATTACTGCGACCAGATGCACGAACAGATTATCAATTACATCATACACTGTGAACAGCTTTCTATTACAGAAGATGAACGGGCCGGACTTTCAAACATGATTCAGATTATAGACGATCTTGAAGCAATGTCAGATGAATGTTTTGCAGCCGGCAAACTTATTCAAAAATCTGTTGATAAAGGAATGGAATTTAAGACAGAAGACACAGACCGTCTTATTCCATATGTAGAGCTTGCACGACAGTTCCTGCAGTTCATTCACATCAACATCAACAAACCTCTTCCACCGGAAAAACTTGAGTTTGCAACAAGTCTTGAAAATGAAATAGACGCACAGAGGAAACACCTTAAAAAAGTTGCCAGAAAACGTCTTGAAAAAGGAGCAGACGTTAAGGCTGAGCTTCTGTATATCGATCTTGTACGCCAGATTGAAAAAATCGGTGACCACGCATTCAGTATTTCAGAAGTTCTTTCAAATACAAAATAAAAACATAAAAAGCACTAGACAAGGATTATGTTTTTTGTTAGAGTATTAACACTTTAAGGCGTCATACCCAAGTGGTAAGGGACTGGTCTGCAAAACCACTATGCATCGGTTCGATTCCGATTGACGCCTATCATAAAAAAAGCTGCTTGATTTCAAGCAGCTTTTTTTATGACTTCCAGACCTTTCGAGCAAAGCTGGGGTCTGTTTCTATATATACATGAGGCTGTCTTTTCCGACAGCCTCAATTATTTTAAAACCTGTCATTGATTAAATTCCATGCAACCGATCCCGGTTTAGGAATCTCCGGAAGACAGTCCTTCTTAAACCACCTTGCATCTGAAAGTTCTTCTTCCTGGATTCGTATTTCACCGCTGTCATACTCGGCAGTAAAAGCAAGCATAAGCTGATCCGGAAAAGGCCAGCTCTGACTGCCCCTGTAAACAACATTCTTTATCTCTAAGCCTGTTTCTTCCCTTACTTCTCTGTGAACACAATCTTCAACTGTCTCACCTATCTCAACAAATCCTGCAACACAGGCCCAGAAATTCTTAGTATGACTTTTATTACGTACAAGAAGTATTTCATCTCCCCGATGAACTAAAACAATAATGGCCGGTTCAATTCGCGGAAAAAGCAGATTGCCGCACTTTACACATCTCCGCGCGGTAAACTCTGAATCATCCTTTAATTCACCTCCGCAGGAAGGACAGAATCTGTACATTTCCCTCAGTTTCAAAAAACCATGTGCTCTTGCAGCTCCAGCTTTTTTTTCTGGAAAATCAAAAAAGAATTGTCGTAAAGGAATATAACTAAAACCGTCAGGAAGAGACTTTGTTTCCCTAAGCATAAAAGCAGAATAATTAAAATCAGGCTCAGAAAAAAATTCCCTGCAGTCTTTTACAGTACATATGGATTCAGCCTCTTTTTTTTCAGGCAGCACATTATTTTTTACAACAATATTATTTTCATCAAAAATATAAATATCATCATAAAGTATATCCGGATCAGTGTATATTTTCATATCAGCCATTATACAACATAACACTGACCCGGTCACTTATCAAAACTATCTGTTTGCGGCAGATTTCTCCGAAACAATGTCCATAACTTCAGAATAACCTCTATAGAGAAGTTTCTTTACAGACCTGACTTTTGCATATATAAGAGTAGCAGACGGACGCAAGAGACGGTTGTACTGCTTTGTATTTTTTCTCAGCTGAGCATCAACTTCATTCAAACCAAACTTCTCAAGAAGAGTCTTTTTTCCAGAAAACAGAGAACGTCCAAATCCCAGACGGCGGCCTTCAATAGTTACCCCCATAGCTTCAAGAACACTCGGGAACATGTCAAATGAAGAAAACTTTCTGTTCATTTCATAATCAGTTTCAATACTTGAATTAATAAAAAGATTAATCCAGTAGCGGGGATTACGTTCTGCTTCAAGATCATAATCCGTGTCATCAAAAATGGAGAATGACGGAACTTCCATAAATAAATGGTCTCCGGCAACAACAATAAGAGTATCTTCATAGAAGGACTGTTCTTTTATCCATTCAATAAAACTGCTTACCTGTGCATCAGCGCACTTTACTATATTCTTATACCGTGAACGGGGATCCGTACCTTCATAATCATTAGGGCAGTATTTACACAAAAAACCTTCCGGATAATGAGTATCAACAGTAAGCAGGACAGCAGCAAAAGGCTGTTCCTTTTCTGCAAGAGTAAGAATATCCTGTTTGGCAAAATCATAAAGCATATAATCCTCAAATCCCCAGAAAAGATTATGATACTTTGAAGCAAGCCTGCCATGAGCCTTATAATAATTTATATCATGAACTTCAACATTTCCGTGAGTTTCAAAGAAAACATCCCGCGAAGCAAAAGTTTTATCCGAACCACAGATAAAAAGCTGATTATAACCATTCTGATACAGAATATCAGTCAGCGTTGTTGCACCAGGAAGAAAAGTCTGCATCTGCGAAGGATTTTTTGATGTAGGCAGCTTAAAATGAATACCGGCCATTTTAGAAAGAATTCCGGCAATAGTCCATCCTGTTCCTTCTACCTGAGTTCCGCCTCCAAGGATTCCAGAATTTCTGAAACTGACAGCTCCCTCTTTTGCATATTCCGTTAAATGAGGCAAAAGATTATCATCCATTTTGCCGCCGTGTGCTGAATCAACAAAAGAACTTTCAAGAGATTCCATAAGAATATAAATTACATTACGTTTTTTCTCGGGGAAAGTAATTACGACATCCTTCGGATCAACAAATTCTTTCTTATAAAACTCTGAATCTTCAGCCGGCTTCAGAGATTCATAATAATACACAAGATACATCCACGGACGCATTATAAACAGAAAAGCAGAAACACCAACAATACAACTTGCTGCGGCAATAAATCCATAAAGAGAGTGCCGCTTTCCACGAACATGAGCTGCAGGGTAAATTCCCTTTTTAATCAAAATTTGACGAACACCAAAAAGCAGAAGGACAATTAAAACACATGGCAGAAGTACCCTAAACAGGAACGTAGAAATTACTGAACCTGAAACCCCGCCCTTTACACCATTTGACATTACAAAAAAAACTGTCCTCGGCTGTCTGATAGGAAAACGAAAAACAGCCCAGAAAAGTCCAAGAATAAAAAACCAGCCGATAAACATCATGACTGTAATCAGCAGCCAGCGTGTCCTGAAAAAATCCTGATATTTTGAAAACTTAACATGACAGAAATTTAACAGTAAAGTAGAAACAATGAACTGTCCGTAATAAATCGCATAGAACTTAATATAACCGATATACGATGCAGAACTTTTTATATCAAGATAAAACAAAAACCAGCGTATACCATTATTCATTATTATGAAAAAAATAAAAACAAATACTACAGCACTTATGAAAAAATTTATTGCTGTTTTTAAAACATTTCTATAGATTGCAAATAAAATAAAAACCGGTGCAATAATTAATGAAATTCCTAAAAGCATACAGCACTAAGTATACATAATAAATAAAATACAATCAATTTGTTTAGAATAGACTTAAAAAAAATACCGTTTGAACACATCTCATTCAAACGGTTTTTAAGACTGTTCTTTTATTTATTCAGCATTCTCATGCTCTACAATGTCATCAAGATGCTTGCCAAATCTGTTTACAAAATACGCAGGAACCGTAAACTTATAAGGCGTTGCAGAACAAGTAACCTGTACATCGGAATTTTCTTCAGCGCCCTTATACATCTTAACGGAATATGTATTTACGCCGGCTGTGATTTCAACCTCTACATCTGCATTTTCATGATACAGAGCCGTATCTGTTCCCTGCCAGTCTCCGGCATCAAGACTACTGATAAGATTAAGCCATGCCTTTACTTTAGAAGTATCTGGAACTGGATTTTGAACCGAAGTATTATTCAAAGTTACGTTCCATTGAACCCCGGCATCACTGCCATTTACAATTCTGCTAAGCTCATATTCTTCCTCTGCAGTCTTAACATGAACTTTTGTAATAAGATTTGAATCTGTTGAATAAACAGACTTAGATCGTACAGTTTCTTCCGTTACAGCAAAAATTCCATGAAATGCCCCCTGAACTGTTACAACCTTATCTTCATCATCAAGACATACAAAACTTCTCGTATTCGTTGAACTGTCCTTTCCTACAAGAATTCTGCGAACTTTTTTATTTCCCTTATAAACATTTACAGTAACGGCATTTTCTTCTTCAAGCCCATATCTGACTTCATTACCGCTTACAGAAGACGCAACAGTTCCAAGAATTTTTATAGATTTTATGGCATTTTCCATTTCTTCTACAGAAGAAACATCTGCTTCATAATTGTTCTTTTCTGTAAAATACTTACCATCTTTTTTTACAAGCTTAAGGTTTATATCCTCAGCCCCGTCCTTCCACTGAATTTCTATTGAATCAAAAGAAGGCGTTTCTACAATTCTTGTTTCTGTGTTTCCGCTGGTTGCAAGCTGAACTATATAAACACAAAGAAAAACTGCAATCAAAAAAAGAAGCACTAATTTTTTTACACAAAACTTTTTCATCATCCACCCCAAAATTACTCATCAGATTTTTTCTGCACAAAGCGCGGATCGTCCGGATTATACTTTTCACGTATTGCATTACGATGCTTATTACGTGCAAAAAGAACCAGAAGACCTGCAACAGCAACAAAAACTGCCAGACCAATCTGTCCAAACCATTTATAGAAAGTTTTGCTTCCATCAGAAATATCAGAACGAAGAGCATTAAGACTGAGATTTTTTGTCCTCATCGAACAGAAATCTTCATTGCCATTCATGTAATCAACTGCATTACGCAGGAAAATAACGATAGGTTCTGAAATACTGGTTAAAAGCAAAGGTGTTGTCGGTGTTGAAGTTGAAATCAGCAAAACCTTTCCACGCTGAACACTTTCACTGATATGTGTATCAGAAGTAAGACCGGAAGTATTTTCTTCCTCAGAAGGATTCTTTTCAAAAGCACTCTTAAATTTACCTTCCACAAGAACACTTAAATCCTTTGCACCCATAATACTTTTATCAGAAGGAGGTGCATAATACAAAGGATTCATGGAAATATTCTGGCTCTCAACCCAGGAAGCAGAAGAAGTACGGGCAAGTACAGTCACTTCTGCATTTGGATTCTTACGGGCCTGTGAAGAATCAATAGCTGAAGCACTTGAGAAAAGAACAAAACCAAGATTCTTTGTAATCACATTGTTCTGGTTAAGATCTTCTTTTCTAAGCTGGGGAACCATATAATATTTAACTTCCCCATAGTTCTGATCATTACGCTTAAAACAGTTATCATCCATTACCCAGCCTTTCTCAATTTTCAAACCATATGCATCAAGAAGCTTTGAAAGTCCATTTTCTACTGCTATAAACTGAGACTGCGGGCGCTGATACATATTTTGTGACTGCTGCTGAATTTCCTGATAAGAATCATTAAAGACAATAAGATTTCCGCCCTTAAGAACAAACTGATCTATCTTATAAAGTTCTGCATCTGTAAATTCTGATTTTGAACCATTAATTACGACACACTTTATATCAACAGGAATTTCTTCTTCTGCAAGCTTGATTTCCTTAAAGCTGTAAATATCACTGATTAAAGCAGAAAAATTAGCAGAACCTGTACGGGAGTCATTTAAATCATTTTCACCATGACCGGTAACATATCCGATAACAGTAGTCTTAGAAAGAAGATTCTGAATGCTATAATTAATATTATCCTCTAAAGAATCAAGCCCGCTTACAACATACTGAAAAATAGCATTTTCAATTCCCAAAGCAACAGGGTAAACATTATCCCCATTTGACACTGTAATACCAAGTGCACCAGTATTAATCGTACCGTCTTTTTCTTTCCAGTTCAGAGAAACAATACCGTAATTCTTTTTAAGATCTACAGACTGCTGAGAATCAGGATTTACTTTAACAAGTTCAACTTTATTACCAAATTTTTTACTTACATTTGCATAAACCTGATCCACAACAGAATCAATCTTATCAAAATTTGCAATATTAAAATCACCAAGACGTTCTGTCTTATAAAGTGTAATTCTTACCTTTCCTTTTAATCCTGCAAGAATATCTGTACTGGAAATAACTTTAGAAATTGTTGTAGTAATTTTATACTCAAGACCTGAAGTTTCATTTGAATCACTCAAATAAAGTACTTCAGACTGATCACCGTAAGAAACAACAAGACTCATGTAGGCATTTTTAAGAGAAGCTTCTTCCTTTTCTATCTGCTGAATACGAACTTCGTTAACTCCAAAGTTTGAAGCAATTTTCTTATTCTCTTCTTTATCCATGTCATACCATTCAACTTTAAAGTTTGAATTAGCAGCATTTTCATATTCACTGAGAAGATCCTTAAGATACGTATATGTATCAGAATAAGGAGAAGGAAGACTTTTTGTAAAGAATACCTTCAAAGAAAGCGGCTGCTCTATCGTTTTTACAGCTTCACGGCTGGATTCTGATAATGTATAACTCTTAGGCCCTGTAAGATCATAACGAACAAAAAGTTTTGAAAAAACAAGATTAACAAGGACAACAAGAATAATAAGCAGGAGTATATTTCCTTTAGAATTTTTTAACCATTCAATTACTTTTTTCATACTTTAACCTCTTTTCGTATCCTGAATTTTCTGAACTGTAAGGGCTACGAAAATAACAATTACAGAAACAAAATAAAGTATGTCCCGCAAATCAACTATACCCCTCGAAATAGAAGCAAAATGACTCTTTGCACTTATAAATGTAACAAACGGAACGAATGCAGAAGATACAAGTACAGCAAAATCAGAAAGCATCCCTAAAGCAAAACAAATTGCAAAAGAAACAAAAAATGATATTATCTGATTCTTTGTAATTGAAGATGCAAATACTCCAATAGCCGTATAAGAAGCCGCAAGCAGAACTGCCCCTATGTAACCGCCAATAATCGGACCTTTATCAGGAGTTCCAAAAGCGTAACACATTATTACATAGAATAAAGTAGGAACCAGCAGTGCTATCGACGAAACTACGGAAGCTGCATATTTTCCTGCAACAATAGACGAAGTCTTAACAGGAAGTGTTATTAAAGTTTCCATTGTTCCGCTGCGTTTTTCTTCACTAAAGATTCGCATTGTAAGAGCTGGAATAAAGAAACTGAATAATGTAGGCAGCAGTTCAAAAAAATACCTCAGTTCAGCACGCTTATTCAAAAAGAATGTTGAAAAAAACAAAAATCCTGAAAAAATTAAAAAAAGTGCACATACTATATATGCAATCGGACTGGTAAAATATGCTTCAAGCTCACGACGTGCAATCACAAGCCATACCGGTTTTTTAGCAGCAGCTTTCATTTCTGAGCTCCTCCGTTTGTAAGTGTACGGAATACATCCTCAAGACTATTCTTATTTTCTCCAAGTTCAAAAAGCTGCCAGCCTGAATCAACAGCAGCTTTAGCCAGAGCAGGACGAATTTCTTTATCCCCTGTAACGCTTACATTTACAATTAAATTCGAATTATTATTTTCAAACGTAATATTTTTTACGCCATCTATCTTACAAAGTGCTTCCTGAACAGTTTTTTCTTCAACTGAACCAATACAAAGTACAACACTTTTCTGAGAACCATAATGCTGTTCAAGTTCTTCAGTAGAAGAATCCGCAACTTTTTTACCACCAGAAATGATTATTACCCTGCTGGCAAGAGCCTCAACTTCACTAAGAATATGAGTTGAAATAATTACAGTACGTGTCTTACCTATTTCCTTAATAAGTTCCCTGACCTGAACGACCTGGTTTGGATCAAGACCACTTGTAGGTTCATCCAGAATAAGAATTTCCGGATCATTCATAAGGGCATGAGCAAGTCCAACTCTCTGTTTATTACCGCGGGAAAGCTCATTAATATTCTTATGCATAACTTCTTTTAATCCGCAAAGTCTGCATAATTCCGGTATTTTCTCAACTGAATCGGCACCTTCTACGTCTGCAACATATTTCAAATAATCTGCGACAATCATATCACCATAAAGAGGTGCACTTTCAGGCATGTAGCCTATTTTACGCTTAGATTCTACAGGATCAGAAGTAATATCTACTCCGTCAATTTTTATCACACCGGAAGTAGGTTCAAGATATCCTGTTATCATTCTCATAGTCGTGGTTTTTCCGGCACCATTAGGTCCAAGCAGGCCTATAATCTCTCCCGTTTGAATGGAAAAACTGATGTCATCAACCGCACTGAAATTTCCAAATTTCTTGGAAACGTGCTCTACTTCAATCATTTTTTTTCTCCCAAGTTTTTTTGTTATTTAAATTAACTTCTATTATCAAAAGTTACAAGTACAAAAAATACATGCTGTTGCTTTACATAAATTTAAAATAAAAATGCACAAATCAAGATTCTGATGTATCATGGTAATTCCCAATAAACTATATACAGGAGATATTAATGATTACAATTTCAGAAAAGCTCAACGAATGCCTTAAAAGTGTCCGCAAAAAGACAGGATTTGTACCCAAAGTTGCCTTAATTCTCGGCTCAGGCCTTGGAGATTATGCAGATGGAATAAATATTGAATGTGAAATTGATTATCACGATATAAAAGGTTTTCCAGTTTCTACGGTACCAGGTCATGCCGGAAAGTTCATATTCGGCTATGTGGGTGAAGTACCTGTTGTATGTATGAAAGGCCGTATTCATTATTATGAAGGATATGACATTTCAGATGTTGTTCTGCCAGTGAGATTGATGAAACTTTTAGGGGCCGAAATTTTATTTCTTACAAATGCATCAGGCGGAGTAAATAACACTTTCAAAGCCGGTGACTTAATGCTTATTACCGATCACATAAGCTGTTTTGCCCCAAATCCTCTTATCGGAAAAAATATTGATGAACTCGGTGTAAGGTTTCCTGATATGACCCAAGTATATAATAAAGATTTGCAAGCAATCATCAGAAATGTCGCAAAAAATAATTCAATTACACTAAAAGAGGGAATTTATACGCAACTTACAGGCCCTAGTTTTGAATCTCCTGCAGAAATCAGAATGCTCCGTACTTTAGGAACAGATGCAGTAGGTATGTCTACTGTAGTAGAAGCCATTACAGCTAATCACATGAACATGAAAGTTTGTGGTATTTCCTGTATCTGTAATTTAGCAGCCGGTATGACAGAGACTCCTTTATCCCATGAAGAAGTTCAGCAGGCCGCAAATGATGCAGCTCCAAAATTTAAAAAAATTGTAACAGAAAGTATATTATTATTTAAATAAAAAAAATCCGTCCTTATGGACGGAGTAAAATATAAAAAAATCGGCAACTACCTACTTTCCCGCTAAAGAGCAGTATCATCGGCGCAAGAGAGCTTGACTTCCGTGTTCGGTATGGGAACGGGTATTTCCTCTCCGCCATGATCACCGATATATTTTTTTTTCAATTCTCTATCTCTTACTAAAGAACTTCAATAAGAACCTGAATTTTTTTAATAAAAGACAAAAAAAAAGCCGGCAGCTACCTACTTTCCCGCTAAAGAGCAGTATCATCGGCGCAGGAGAGCTTGACTTCCGTGTTCGGTATGGGAACGGGTAT